>JAESUE010000349.1 GCA_016763235.1 Pseudomonadales bacterium | reverse complement strand
TAATAATTCAGCTTACACTTCAGCCTTGGTTGGTTCTCTCACCCAAGGCTTGTCGTGACTGCTTTTCTTGCCCTCTTGTTTCCCTTCTCTAATGATTTTTTCTTATCTCTAACGCCTGCTCTCATGAACGTGCCTATACTGAAGTAATTACTGGAAAATAGGGTTTTACTGAGTACGCTGATGACTGAAAATGGAAATATCCGGCCCACTGACGGGGGGTGGAAAGAAAAATACCTCGATAGCCTAGAAGCACTAGAGCAGGTTGAAGCGAAGAGTGCGCATCAAATTGATTTGTTGAAGCGTTGCATGGTGCGTGTGAGCTTAACGGCTGATGGCATTGACCCGCAGCTGGACGACAGCATGAGCATGCTCCGAGATGCGATGCGCCAGGATTTAACAACCGGGCAACTTGAAAACTTGGGCCGCCAGGTTGAAAGCACCGTTTTGGAGCTGGATACATGTAAAGCATCAAATAACGATGAACTGCTCTCTCAGTTTGATATTTTGATTGCGCAGCTGATGTCACTTGAGCCGCCAAGAAAAGCAAAAAATAGCCTCAAAAGTTTCCAGAAAAAACTGGAACCCATTCTTGAAAACACCTACCTAAAAGCGGTCACGCTTGCTGAATATGCCAAATTGCAGGCAAATATACTTGAAGCGGCATTTCCTGACAGCAAGCAGATTGAAAAACCGGGTTTCTTTAAAAAGCTGTTTTCTGTGGAAGAAAATAAGTCATCGCTCTCTTCTGTAAGCCAAGTTCAAGAGCGTGAAGAGGATTCCGCTGATCAAAGTGGGTTTCAACTAGAAGAAAGCCCCGCAGACGCCCTGAAAAACACGCCTTTGGACAGTGAAAATAATGCGGGGCGATAGTCGGTTTCAGAAGGTGATGCCATAAGGGAGCGAATGGGTGGTATTTTGCTTACGATGCTGGACTTGTTGAATATTCCTCCATCATGGGAAAAACAAGAAGAGTCCATTCGTCAAAGAATAGCCAGGGGCATACATTGGCCAGAAATCCCTGACACCCTCAGTGAAATCGTTAGCCTCGTAAATAACAGTACCAATCAAATGCAAAAAGATACCGAATTCTTTTTGCAGAACCTTAATATGCGCTTGTGCGATATTCAGGATTTTCTAGCTGAAAATAAACAACGGGCGCAGCAAAAGCAGGCCAGTGGTGAGCATCTTGATCTAGCTGTGAAAAGCCATATTGAGGATATTAACCAGCGTTTGAATAGTGGCGCAAATCTTGGTGAATTGAAGGGTTCGATAGAGCAGCATCTCGATCAGATTATGGGTGAAATTGATGTCTATAAAAACCAGGAAAACGAGCTAGATGAGGAGACACTTGAAAGTGTAAAAGCATTGACCTTGCGTATCGAGACGCTTGAAAAAGAAGCGCGCGTTATCCGTGATAATTATATTGAAACGAAAGAGCAGGCTTATACAGATACGCTCACTAAATTACCCAACCGGCTTGCTTATGAGAAACGGAGCCTGCAGGAGTATTCCCGCTGGCAACGGTATAGAAACCCCTTGTCTGTTGCGGTTTGTGATCTCGACCTCTTTAAGCGCATTAATGATAATTATGGGCATACTGCGGGCGACAAGGTATTAAAAAAGGTGGGAGATGTGTTCAACAAGTGCCTTCGCAATACCGATTTTATTTGCCGTTTCGGCGGTGAAGAGTTTGTTATATTGCTCGCTGAAACCTCTCTTGAACCGGCAAAACTTGCAATGGATAAGCTGCGACGGTCTATAGAGGAAAGCCCCTTTCATTTTCGTGGAGAAAGAGTGGTGGTGACTGTCTCCATTGGGCTCAGCGAGTTTACGCAAGGGGATAGTTTAGAGAAGGTATTTGAGCGGGCAGATAAAGCTGTTTATGAGGCTAAGGATCTAGGGCGTAATCAGGTGGTAACGCGAACTATTGAGCCAAATTAATGGGTAACTGCTCAGCTTACGCTCAAATTCGTGCATAACAGCGTTAAAAAATCATCATTTATGCGTATAAACTCCTATTTTTCGCCTTGTTCTGCTCAAATTTGAATGCAATCTGAACTCTTATAGAGTTTGCTGAATAGTAAGGTTTCAGCTTGAAGCGCCTGCGTGACAGGCGCTTATATCAACAGGCGCTTACTTCAGCCAATCATCAAGAATTTCCAGGTCTACTTCTTTTAAATATCCTGAAACCTGTTTCAAGCGTAATGAATTGATGATGTAGTCATAACGGGCGGTTGCGTAGTCTCTGCGTGCAGAAAATAGTGAGCGCTGGGCTTGAAGTACGTCGAAGACATTGCGGTTGCCCGCCCGATAACCAGATTGAGTTGCTTGTAGCGCGTTCTGAGAAGAACGAATGGACTTTTTAGCCAAGCTAACTCGTTTCACGTCGTTTAACACGCTACGGTAGGTGTTGCGTGCCTTGGCAGCGATGATGCGCTGCTCTAAAAGAAAATTGGCTTGGGCAGCATGAGAGCGTGCTACAGCCTGCCGTGCTTGAGAGCTGGTTAAGCCTCCGCTGTACAGGGGCACGGTCACTTTGATGCCGATGGATTTTTGCTGTGTGTCAGATAACAGGTTTCCTGAAGAACCATAGGGAGCATCTTCGCCGTTATCGGTTTTAATGTTGGTAATGCCTGCGATGAAATCAACGGTGGGAGCGTGCTGGCTGGTTTTTTCAATCACTTCTTGCTTGGCTGCTTTTACACCGTGAAATGCGGCCAGTACTTTTTTGTTAGCCCGTAGGGCCAATTTCACCCAGTTGTCGGCACCGGCGGGTTGAGGTGCTGTAACGGGGAAGTCTTCTCTGAGTGGGGCCAAGGTCTTTTGCTTAGCATTGGTAATGGTGTTGAGGTTCTCTAAGGTGCCCTCGTAGGCAGTGTCGGCAATGAGAACGCCAATTTGGCTGGAATCGTAGGCACCTTGGGCTTCGTGCACCTCGGTAATGCCTGAAATCCCGGCCTTAAAACGTTTTTTTGCCTGTGTTAATTGATCGTGGATACCGCGCTGCTCTCGCTGGGCAAACTCCAGCTCCTCCTTTGCTTTTAACGTGTTGAAATACGCCTCTGCAACGCGGAGAATAAATTGCTGTTTTGCTAGCGCATGATTGGCATCTAATTTAGAGCCGATATAGTTGGATTTTTTTTGTTGGTGCCAGCGCTCTAAGTTAAAAAGAGGTTGAATGAGCTGCAAGGAAAAATTATCCACCGTCGTGCTTTGATTGGTGGTTCCCGATTCAGTCAGTTGAAAGAGGCTTCCTCCATTCGCGACAAATTGTAAAACCGGGCTGCTACACAGGGAAGCATCATTATTGGCATCGAGGCAGCTGTTAAGTTCGTCGTTTAAATCAGGGTGCGTGGTGATGCCAATATCTGGTGCATCCTGGCTGGTGCGTACTTTGCTATAGGTGATGCCAATGACTGGCCGTAAAAGGGCTTTTGATTGCACCTTTATTTCTTGGTCAGCCTTATTGTTTTCCGTAATAATCCGCCACTGGGGGTCTTGTTTTATAGCAATTTGGTAGATCTCCGTTAGCCCTTCGGCATTACAAAAACCAGGAAGATAAAAGGCGATCAAGGTGAAGCACAAAAGCTTTATGCGAGTCATAAGGGCCATACTCATGTTAAGGAGTTCGCTTAGAAAACTATTTAAAAACCCCGGGCGGCGCAGAAAATAGGGCTTACGCACGTTAGGTGGCTTTTTCGATAGTCCCTAAGGATGAAAAGGAAGTTTTGTTCCTAATGATTATAATTTAGATAAGATTTGTAATAACGCCAGCAGTTTAGCACTGCCATACTTTGTTTCCGACTAGAATCTACAGATGGGTAGTCAGTCATAAAAATAGGTTTTTATGACTAAAATTTAGGAACAGGGCACAATAAAAGGTTGTTTTGCTTGTTATAGTGGGGGCTTGCTCGGAACCCTTGTTAAGGGGTAGAGGGCTTGTCCTTATCATCCTCTGTGATGGGGCGTTACAGAAGACATAATGTAATTACTCAGCGAACTCTGTAAG
>JAESUE010000348.1 GCA_016763235.1 Pseudomonadales bacterium | reverse complement strand
TTTTTCTGCTCTTCCGTGCCATGCATCATGAGTGTGGGGCCAGTCAAGCCAACACCAATAAGAAAGATGTTTGGAGCCGTCACGAAATTTGCTTCTTCTTGACTGAAAATAACATTTTCCATCATCGTGCCACCACGACCACCATAAGCTTTAGGCCAGGTGATTCCTGTCCATCCAGCGTCTGCTTTTTTATGCTGCCACTCTTTGGCACCTTCAATCATTTCAGCAGATTCATTTTCAGAAAAAAGACTAAAGGCTGATTGGCCTTCTGCATCACGGGGTTTGCAGTGCTCGCTTAACCATTTTCGGGCTTCTGCTCGAAATGCGGCCTCTTTGGGGCTGTCATTAAAGTCCATCGCTACTCTCCTATTTATTATTTTTTATTGGTCACTATTTAGCTCACGCTCAAATTCGTGCATAACGGCGTTAAAAAATGATCATTTATGCGTATAAACTCTCATTTTTCGCCTTATTCTGCTCAAATTTGAACGCAATCTGAACAGTTACAGAGTTCGCTGAATAGTTAATGTTTATTATAAATACTTTATTCCCAAAAATGGGTGCACTTTTATTATCAAGCATTTCTTAAACGAGCGTAAAAACCATAGAGCTGCGAATATAGCTGGATTAATCCCTGAGTGTACAGCCCTAATCTAACCTCCCGTCGTAATACACCTATTCAATGCCGCTTTTATTGCTTTGGCCCCTATCGAAACAGGTGAATTGCTCCTATATTTCCCATTAGGAACAACACTCGCTGGAGGCAGTATGATAAACACGCAAATACTCTCAACAGAAATTCTAGGCAATTTCCTAGGTGATGAGAAAACGCAACTGAACTCTCTGCTCCCGCTCATTCAGCTTAAAGACGAGCAATATCATACAGCCGAGCTCATCAGCCGCGAATTTATTGAAGCCATCCGCCACCCCGAAGACGCTCAATCACACTGGTTACCTTATATCAATTTCGATGATTTCTTGAGTGAATACGGTTTGGATTCCACAGAGGGCGTTTCACTGATGTGTTTGGCGGAAGCCCTGCTGCGTATACCTGATCACCAGACTGCTCAGGCCCTAATTGAGGATAAACTCGGTGATAAAGACTGGCAAACTCACATAGGCCATAGCGATTCATTCTGGATCAACGCCTCCAGCTGGGGTTTATTGCTCACCGGGAAGTATTTTTCTGATCACCCGCTTGATGCACCGCGTAAAATAATCCAGCGTATTAGCCATAAATTGGGGGACCCTATTGCCGAGCAGGCTATTCGCCAAGCCATGATAATGATTGGCGAACAGTTTGTGGCGGGGGAAAGTATTCATGCCGGTTTAGCTCATGGCAACAAGGAGAAAGAACGGGGTTATATTCACTCCTACGATATGCTCGGTGAAGCCGCCTTGTGCCAAGCGGATGTGGAACGTTACATTCACGCTTATAGTGATGCCATTAAAGAAGTCGCCCAAGATATAGATGCCAGCGATAACTTCCTTGAAAATATTCAACGCGATAGTATTTCCATAAAGCTCTCCGCCTTACACCCACGGTATGAATTTCATCATCGGGATCAAATCTTTAAAGAGCTGTTGCCTCACTTAAAACAGCTGGTAACTCTGGCCAAAGACCATTGTGTGCCAATTACTATCGACGCGGAAGAAAGCGAGCGCCTAGAGTTGAACCTAGAGCTTTTTGCAGCATTGATAAACGATAAAGAGTTTGCGCATTGGCCCTACATCGGCCTGGCTGTTCAAGCCTACCAAAAGCGGGCGATACACGTGATTCACTGGTTGGCCGAACTTTCACAATCATCAAATAAACGAATTCCCGTTAGGCTAGTGAAGGGGGCTTACTGGGACAGTGAAATAAAAACGTCTCAGCAGCGTGGTTTAAAAGGCTACCCCGTGTGGAGCGTAAAAAATCATACCGACATCAGTTATCTGGCCTGTGCCCACCAACTCTTTCAAACTGGCGATTTATTGTATCCACAGTTCGCCACCCACAATGCCCAAACCGTTTCCACCATTCTACTCTACGGCATGCAATACCCCCTTGTCCGTTACGAATTTCAACGGCTCCATGGCATGGGCGAACCGCTTTACCAACACTTATTGCATCATTCTCAACGGATTAAACAAAAAGCGGGGGTGCGTATTTATGCACCCATCGGTAAACAGTCAGAGCTGCTCGCCTACTTAGTGCGTCGTTTGCTCGAAAATGGTGCCAACAGCTCCTTTGTGAACGCGGTTAATGATGAGAATGTGGATATAAGCCAGCTGTGCTTACACCCAGCCAAGCTGTACGAACAAGCTTCAAAAAACGTCGCCATCCCCCTGCCAGAAGCGCTCTACGCCAACAGAAAAAATTCCCAAGGAGTTAATCTCCAAGGCCAGCAGGATTTCAAACTTCTACAGCAGGCCATGGCACCTTATTTCAATAAGCCCTTAGCGCAACACTGGCTGGCCAAACCCAGCTCTTTTTCAGAAGAAATCGAAACAAACAAACTGCAGAACATCATCAACCCAGCCAACAACACACAGGTCATCGGTCACTGCCTCGAAGCAGACAACAGTCTCTGCAAAACTGCCTTAGACATTACACATGCCGCGTTTCCTTTATGGCAGAAAACCGAAACAAGCCAGCGCGCCAACATGCTGGAGCAAACCGCAGAGCTGATGCAATCAAATCAGGCCGAGCTGATGGCACTGGCGCTGTTAGAGGCAGGAAAAACCTTCGATAATGCCCTTGATGAACTACGTGAAGCCATTGATTTTTGTCGCTATTATGCCCTTCAATGCCGACAACAGTTCGGCGAAGCCCTCATATTAGAAGGCCCAATGGGAGAAGATAACCGCTTACACTGGCGAGGCAGAGGCGTGTTCCTGTGCATCAGCCCATGGAATTTCCCCCTTGCCATATTTGTCGGGCAGATTGCCGCCGCATTAGCAGCGGGAAACACCGTCATCGCCAAACCCGCCTCCACCACCCCCCTTATTGCCAGCTTAGCGCTAGATTTGTTCCACCAAGCAGGCATTCCTAAAGAGGTGCTGCAATTTCTACCCGCGAAAGCCAGCACCTTTAGTGAGAGTGTATTAAACGATCCGCGCATCACCGGCCTGGCCTTCACCGGCTCAACAAGCGTTGCTCGGGAAATCAGCCTACGACTGATGGAAAGAAATGCGGCACTGCCGACTATTATTGCCGAAACAGGCGGCCAAAACGCCATGATTGTCGACAGCTCGGCCTTGCCCGAACAGGTGGTCAAGGATGCCTTGCGCTCAGCCTTTGACAGTGGCGGGCAGCGTTGCTCTGCACTACGAGTCATGTTCGTACAAGCCGACATTTTCGCCCCCATTAAAAACCTTCTGCTCGGCGCGATGGCTGAGTTAAAAGTGGGTAACCCACAAAATCCCGCCAATGATATCGGCCCTGTTATCGACGCCCGCGCTCAGCACCAGCTTCTTCAGCATTTTGATACCATGCGCGAATCAGGCAAAGTGTTAGGGCAAACACCTCTGCCAGAATCCGTGAATAACGCAGGGTATTATGTTCCCCCTACATTGGTCCAACTGGAGCATATCAGCGAACTTCAGCAAGAGCATTTCGGCCCCATTCTTCATCTCATCTCCTATCAAAGCAATCAACTGGATGACGTTATAAGCAGTATTAACGCAACGGGTTTTGGGCTTACCTTCGGCATCCACTCGCGGATAAATGCCCGTATCGAAAAAATCACCAAGGCAATATGTGCTGGGAACGTCTATATTAATCGTGACATGGTAGGTGCTGTGGTAGGCTGCCAGCCCTTTGGTGGCTTGGGTTTATCTGGCACTGGCCCGAAAGCCGGTGGGCCACATTACCTCCCTCGTTTTGCCGCCGAGGTGACCTGCTCCAACAATATCGCCGCCGTGGGGGGCAATGCCTCATTACTCAATCTACAGAAAATATAGCCTTATGACAGCCACGCCCTCATACACCGAAATGCTTCGCCAACTGGTTGCCCTGCCATCCATTAGCAGCAACAACCCCCGTATTGATCGAAGCAACTTACAGGTGGTCGAACTGCTAGCCAGCTGGTTAAAGAACCTCGACTTTGGGGTCGAAATCGTGCCGCTTCCCGGTGAAGAGGGAAAAGCCAACCTCATCGCCAGTTGGGGAAAAGGGCCAGGCGGCTTAGTGTTATCGGGCCACAGCGATACCGTTCCCTACGATGAGAACCTCTGGGCCAGCGACCCCTTCACCTTGACCGAAAAAAATAATCGCCTCTATGGATTAGGCGCAACAGATATGAAAGGGTTTTTCCCTCTTGCCATTGAAGCCATAAAACACTTCAAACCTGAGCAAATGAAAGAGCCCTTAATTTTTGTCGCCACAGCGAATGAAGAAACCAGCATGTCCGGTGCTAAGGCGCTTGTAGACCAAGGCCGCCCGAAGGCTCGTTATGCCGTAATCGGAGAGCCCACCGGCTTGCGACCGATTCGTATGCACAAAGGCATCACCATGGAAGTCATTCGCATCACCGGGCAAAGCGGGCACTCTTCCGACCCTTCACTGGGAAACAATGCTATTGAAGCCATGCACGATGTTCTAACGGCAATAATGCGCTGGCGAGAATCCTTATCCACTCGACTACAAAACGAATTATTTGTTATTCCCTTCACTACGGTTAACCTTGGCTGCATTCATGGTGGCGACAACCCCAACCGTATTTGTGGCAGCTGTGAATTACAAATTGATATTCGTCCCATTCCCGGGATGCATATTGAAGAACTACGCGCAGAATTAAAAAAATTACTTGCGCCCATAGCAAGGCAACGAAAAATAAAAATAGAACTTGAAGCATTATTCCCCGGCACTCCCGCCTTCGAAACGCCCGCCAATAGCCACTTGGTAAAAATGGCAGAAAAATTAACCGGCCATCGTGCAGAGGCCGTTGCCTTTGGAACAGAAGCGCCTTTTTTTCAAACACTGGAAACCGAAACCATTATTCTCGGCCCGGGGTCTATTGATCAAGCCCATCAACCCAATGAATTTATTGCACTGGATCAAATTTCAAACGGTATTTCACAAATACGGCACCTTATTCAAAATTTGTGTGTCGATTAGCGCTATTTAGTGCGCCGAACATTGGGCCGATTAATAAAAAATCAAAGCATAAAATAGTGCTATTTTTTATATTTTCTATATTGAAAACCATCAAAACAATCATACATCTCCTATGTCGTTACGTTATTTAATTCCTCAGGAGAAATACCCCATGCAAGCATCACTTTACGCACCCTATGTTCGCAAACATCAGCAACCGTTTTCATTTTTTGATAGCGCGTTTGTCGGCGATAGCGCAAAAACCTATTCGCCTGCTTATAATTTAGTTGCCGATAAAGAACATCATTTTGTGATCACTCTGTCCGTACCTGGTTTTGAAAAAAGCGAGCTCGATATCCAACTGGATGAAAATGTATTAGTCGTACGTGGAAAAAATAAAACAAACACGGAGGAGATAGATTTTCTACACTGCGGTTTTGTAAAACGGGATTTTGTTAAACACTTCCGTTTAGAAAAAAATATAAAAATCGCGGATGCACAGCTCACTGATGGCTTGCTGCATATCAATCTAATGAAAGAGATTCCCGAAGAGTTAAAACCTATTTCAATCACGATTAACTCCGCAAACGAAGGGTAAGCCCACAGAAGGAGGACAAAGAAAAACATCTCAATGGAACCTTTTTAAAAATACCCCACTCTAAAGCATCAGTATCTGTTTCTGGGGATCGCTTGATCAAAGCTAGTTGTTTAGCTTTTACGCACGCAGAATACACCCATAGCGCGATAGAATTAGGCATACTAATAAGGCCGAAATCACTATCGCTATGGGTAGCCTTACTTATAAAGTAAGGCGGCTGCTAAAAGTTTATTAACGTACGCTCCTTTACAGGCTAGTTTACCCACCCACACCTCTTTGCTTTTGGAGATCATATTGAATGAAAAGAATGTTTAGATTGGCCTTGGTTTCTCTTTTACTGTTCAGCGCTCTACCTGCTTCAGCCGGACTACCCACCGCTGACTCTCAAGGCAAAGCCTTACCCTCTTTGGCCCCCGTGCTTAAGCGCATCAACCCTGCGGTGGTTAATATTGCCACCTTCTCCACCAAAGCTATCAACAACCCTCTCTTAAATGACCCTTTTTTCAGACGCTTTTTTAATATTCCTGATCAACAGCAATCGCAGCAACGGCCCCAAAAACGCAAACAAAGCGCTGGCTCTGGGGTTATTGTTGACGCCTCCAAAGGTATCGTCATCACCAACTATCACGTCATAAAAGGTGCCGATGAAGTAGAAGTATCGCTGGTGGATGGCAGAACTTACAAAGCCAAAGTCACCGGCAGCGACCCTGATTTAGACATTGCCATACTCACCATTGATGCCAAAAATCTCACCGAAGTGAAAATTGCCGACTCCAGTAAACTACAAGTTGGTGACTTCGTTATAGCCATCGGCAACCCTTTTGGCCTTGGGCAAACTGTCACTACTGGCATTGTGAGCGCACTGGAGCGCACTGGCCTTGGTATCGAAGAGTATGAAAATTTTATTCAAACTGACGCCTCTATCAACCCCGGCAATTCCGGCGGTGCGTTGGTCAACCTCAATGGCGAGTTAATCGGTATCAATACCGCCATTATCGCCCCCGCAGGTAGTAGTGTCGGCATCGGTTTTGCCATCCCCGTTAATATGGCAAAAGCCAGCATGGAGCAGATACTCCATCATGGGGAGGTTCGCCGTGGTCAAATAGGTGTGGGCATACAGGATATTACTGCCGACTTGCGCAAAGCCTTTGATTTAAAAAATGGCCAGCAGGGTGTTTTGGTTAGCGGCCTTGCAAAAGATTCCCCCGCAGAAAAAGCAGGCCTATTATCGGGTGATATCATTATCGCGGTGAATGGCAAACCAACCCAATCAGCAGGGCAACTAAGAAGCCAGATTGGAATAAAAAATATTGGCGACATTGTAGAAATCACCCTGATGCGTGATGGTAAAAAGAAAATATTCGATGTGGAGGTTGGTAAACCGTATCAAGCCAGCGCAAGCAATAGCAGCATGCATACCTTATTGGAAGGCGCGAGCTTTAAAGAAAATACCGAGGGACAAGGTATTGTCGTTACCAACTTAGCCCCAAACTCAAGGGCTGCCCATACCGGCATTCGCTCCGGTGACATCATCATCAGTGCCAACCGAATACAAATTAACAATCTACGAGGCTTTAAGAAGGCACTAAAAAGAGATAAGAGCAAAGTCTTACTCCACATCAATCGAAGTGGAAACTCGTTTTATCTTGTGATCCGTTAACAGTTTGTCGCAAGACCTAAGATGAGAAAACATTTGGCTCGTAATTTTTGGGCCAAGTGTTTAATTCTTAACCATAGGGCCGCACGGAGAACCGCAGTGTATAAGGCATACACAAGGATTCGAGTACAGAACTGACACCACTATCTATAACGCTATGGTTATACGTTGTTCAACAGCAGCAATTTTACAAAACACGCCTCACACCCTTCTTGAGTAAGCTCTTTTAAGAAAGCACGTAACTATTTAGCGAACTCTGTAAGAGTTCAGATTACGTTCAAATTTGAGCGTGAGCTGAATCGCTACGAAAACACTTCCTATTACCTAGAAGCCGGCCTGCTTTAGTGCACAAAGTACATTCTCGCACTCAAAAACACCCTTAAGCCGATATAGGGAATTACACCAACACCCGATTTACAATATAATGCACTGAAATTTAAAGTATTTTCTTATTGGCTTAATCTTTGCTAATAGAACTGTGTCTATTATTAATTATCAACAGGTGCTCTATGTCGGACGGTAAACTTAACGTATTGAACTTTGCAGATAAGTCGATACGTACTCTCCACGTTTCGTGGGTTGCTTTCTTCATTACCTTTATGCTGTGGTTCAGTCATGCACCGCTAAAACCTTTTATCGTGGAAGCCTTTAACCTCTCTAACGAACAGTGGAAGGCGCTGTTGATTTTAAACGTTGCCCTGACTATTCCCGCACGTATTGTTGTGGGCATGATGGTAGACAAGCTCGGCCCCCGCCTTGTTTACAGCTTTCTACTGATGGCGGCTGCCTTTATCAGCTGGGGTTTTGCCTTTTCGCAAAGTTATGAGCAACTGGCATTTTTTCGTTTCCTCTCTGGTTTTATCGGTGCGGGTTTTGTGATTGGTATCCGCTTGGTCGGCGAGTGGTTTCCAGCAAAAACCGTTGGCCTCGCGGAAGGCGTATACGGTGGCTGGGGTAACTTTGGCTCAGCAGCCGCAGCCTGGACTCTACCCGCAGTCGCGGCCTACATTTATGGTGGCGAAGACGGATGGCGTTATGCCATCGCTACACTCGGCGCAATATCCCTTATCTATAGCGTGATTTTCTACCGCATTGCACGCAACACGCCGAAAGGTTCCACCTATTTCAAACCCAAAAAAACCGGCGGGCTTGAGGTTTCAAACAAACGTGATTTCTGGTTTTACATTGCCATGAATGTGCCCATGTATGCCGCGTTGGCCGTATTGGTATGGAAGCTTCAAGCACCATCCGTTAACTTGTTAAGCGCCATGTATGCCGATGTTATGTGGGCAGGGCTTGCAGCACTGTTTATTTTCCAAACCTATCAGATCTACCAGGTCAACAAAGAACACCTTCATACAGAAGCGCCAGAGCATGATCGATATAAATTTAAGCAAGTTGCGATTTTGGACTGGGCTTATTTTGTGACATTTGGCTCTGAGTTAGCCGTTGTTTCGATGTTACCTGCTTTCTTTATGGAAACGTTTGATTTAACACCGATCATGGCTGGAATATTGGGCGGGGCATTCGCAGTGATGAACCTCGTTGCTCGACCTGGTGGTGGTTATTTATCTGACAAATTTGGCCGTAAGAAAACACTCACTATCCTCGTGGGCGGCCTGACTATCGGTTACTTGGTTCTTTCGACCATTAATAGCACATGGATGGTTCCATTTGCGGTGATTGCGGTGATGTGTTGTTCTTTCTTTGTGCAAGCGGGAGAAGGGGCGGTATTTGCGATGGTGCCACTGGTGAAGCGTCGTATGACGGGGCAAATTGCGGGTATGGTAGGCGCATACGGAAACGTGGGTGGGGTTACTTTTCTAACCGTTTACTCTTTTGTTGATACTTCAACATTCTTTATGGTGATTGCTGGAGCTGCTGCGGTTTGTTTATTCCTCGTGCAGTTTATCGAAGAACCCGATGGCCATATGCATGAAGTGCTGCCTGATGGCACCGTACAATTAATTGAAGTCAACTAATGCCATAATTTACGCAATAAAAAAAGCACCCTTATGGGTGCTTTTTTTTGCCCTTTATATACCGTAGTTGTAACTGTTAAAATTTAAGCGCGAGCTGAATAGTTACTAAATCTCTTCTATTACAAGGAGTCAACCGCATGACAGACCTTTTTACCCCATTAAGTATTGGCGCTATGGCGCTACCAAACAGAATTATCATGGCACCCATGACACGGAATCGTGCGCCAGAATCCATTCCTGTGCCACTAATGGCCACATACTATTCCCAACGGGCAGAGGCTGGACTACTTATTACCGAAGGCAGTCAAATTTCTACCGAAGCGGTTGGCTACCCTGGTACGCCCGGCATTCACACTGATGCGCAAGTAGACGGATGGAAGCTTGTTACGGATGCTGTACACGCAAAAGGAGGGCGAATATTCCTCCAGCTTTGGCATTGCGGCCGTGCCTCTCACCCCGATTTTCACGGTGGTAAATTACCCGTAGCGCCCTCAGCAATCGCACCGACGGGTAAAACGTTCACCTATGAAGGCCTTAAAGACTTTGTAAGCCCCCGCGCCTTAGATACCTCCGAAATCCCTCGCGTTGTGTCTGACTATGCAAGTGCCGCAAAGAATGCGCTGTCTGCTGGGTTTGATGGCGTCGAAATTCATGCCGCAAATGGTTATCTTATCGATCAATTCTTGCGGGATGGGTGCAACCAACGCAGTGATCACTATGGTGGATCAGTTGAAAATCGGGCGCGTTTTCTCATGGAAGTCACCGAGGCCGTAGTCAATGTTTGCGGCAGCGATAAAGTGGGCTTGCGCTTATCGCCGTTAAACCCGTTCAACGACATCCAAGACTCAGACCCTCAAACGACTTTCACCTACGCGGTTAAAGCCCTCAATCGCTTTCATCTTGCCTACCTCCATGTGACAGAAATGGGCGCAGAAAACCCCGGCCTTGCCGGCCCTAGTTTTGATATACAAGAATTACGCACGCTATGGGAAGGGGTTTACATCCCCAATGGAGGATATGACAAGGCGCGAACAAATATAGCCTTAGAAGCCAATACCGCTGATGCCGTCGCCTTTGGCATGGCCTACCTGGCTAACCCTGATTTAGTCGAACGCTTTAGGAAGGATGCTGAACTCAACGTCGCGAACGAAAAGACGCTCTATGTTGGAGGGGAAACAGGCTATACCGATTACCCTTTTCTGGGCAATCAATAGCAAATAGAGACCACTCAGCGCTTCGCCAACAATCGATCTAAAGCATTTGCAAAAACCTGGCGGTCTTTTTTAGAAAGAGGGGCGGGGCCGCCAGTCACTTGCCCTGTACTACGCATTTCCTCCAGAAAATTACGCATTGTTAAGCGCGGTTTAATGTTTTCTGTCGTTAGCTCCTCACCCCTCGGACTAATCACCCTTGCGCCTTTTTCTATCGCTTCTGCAGCCAAGGGAATATCCGCAGTGATAAGCAAATCACCCGGCACTACTTTTTGCACAATATAGTTATCTGCCACATCAAAGCCGGCACCAACCTGCACCGATTGAATATAGTGGGAAGCAGGAATACGCATGGCTTGATTAGCCACCAAAATAACGGTGATTTTTGCCCGTTCAGCGGCTCGAAACAGAATATCTTTCACCACTACAGGACACGCGTCAGCATCAACCCAGATTTGCATCGCTATACTCATCAGGTATTAAAAAAAAGCAAAAAGACATGGGTAAGTACTCAGCGAACCCTGTAACTGTTCAGATTGAATTCAAATTTGAGCAGAACAGGGCGAAAAATATGCGCTTATAGGCATAAATGATCATTTTTTAACGCCGTTATGCGCAAATTTGAGCGTTAACTGAATAGTTACCAGCTTGGTTGCATAAAGAAACAGACAGTGCCATCCCTACGCTGTATAATTTGGCACCTTTTTCTGGCAAGTTAAATTCTTCATCCTTTCCACACTACAGGATACAAAACATGACCGACCTTCCGAAAAGCTTTCAGCAATTGGGGCTAAACGATAATATGCTTAAAGCACTTAAGCAAGTGGGCTACGAAACGCCTTCTCCCATTCAAGCAGAAAGCATCCCATTGCTATTGGAAGGCCGGGATATTATTGGTCAGGCGCAAACCGGAACGGGTAAAACCGCTGCTTTTGCCCTGCCTATATTGCAACAAGTCAACTTACGTCAGAAATCACCACAAGTATTGGTTCTCGCTCCAACAAGAGAACTCGCGATTCAGGTGGCAGAAGCGTTCCAAACCTATGCCCGCTTTCTGACCGGTTTCTGCGTTCTGCCTATTTACGGCGGCCAGGGTTATGACAGCCAGATACGCGCACTGAGACGCGGCGTACATGTTATCGTCGGCACCCCAGGGCGCGTAATGGATCACATGCGCAAAGGCACCCTTAAACTCGATAAACTCACCCATCTTGTTCTCGATGAAGCCGATGAGATGTTACGCATGGGTTTTATTGATGACGTAGAGTGGGTACTGACACAAATACCAGAAAAGCGCCAAATCGCATTATTTTCTGCCACCATGCCAAATCAAATTGCCAAGGTCGCCAAAACCTATCTGAACAACCCCGTTCAGGTAAAAATAAAAGTGGCTACCGCAACAGCCTCCACCATCCGCCAGCGTTACTGGGCGGTGGCGGGTGTGCAAAAACTCGATGCCATCACCCGCATCCTCGAAGCCGAACCCTTTGATGCGATGATTATTTTTGTGCGCACTAAAACGGCTACCGTCGAATTGGCCGACAAACTTGGCGCAAGAGGGTATAGCACATCGGCTCTTAACGGAGACATTTCGCAAAATATTCGTGAACGTACGATTGCGCAACTAAAAAGTGGCAAAATCGACATTCTTGTGGCCACCGACGTTGCTGCCAGAGGCCTAGATGTAACGCGCATCAGCCATGTACTCAACTACGATATCCCCTACGATACCGAAGCCTATGTTCACCGTATTGGGCGTACTGGCAGAGCAGGTCGAACGGGAGATGCCATTCTTTTCGTAGCACGAAGAGAAATGCGTATGCTTCGGTCCATTGAAAAAGCCACTGGGCAGTCTATTGACGCGATGGTTTTACCTTCTACCGCTGACATTAACGACAAGCGCGTACAGCGATTCAAACAAACCATTACCGACACCATCGTAGGCGAAGGCATGGATTTCTTTAAGCAGCTCATCGCTGACTACCAAATGGAAACCGATGCAGAAATCTCTGATATCGCCGCCGCACTGGCCAAAATGAGCCAAGGTGAGCAACCATTATTATTGAAAGACCGCCCTGCATCAAAAGAGCGCCCAGAAAGATCAGACCGTTCTGAACGCTCTGATCGCTCTGATCGCCCAAGAAGAAAAGACAGAGATTCTCGCAGCCGCAAGCCAAGCAGAGGCGATGAAGCAATGCAGACCTTTCGCCTAGATGTTGGCCACGATGACGGCGTATCTCCCGGTAACATCGTCGGTGCCATTGCCAATGAAGCGAATATAGAAAGCAAACACATCGGTGAAATTAAGATATACGACGACTACAGCACCGTCGCCCTACCCGCCGACCTGTCTAAATCTGCGCAAAACATCCTCAGAAAGACCTGGGTATGCCAAAAGCCGCTAAACCTTAGCCCAATGGGTGGCGATAGCTCTCGCTCAAAACCAAAAGGTGGTAAGTCAGGCTCCAAAGCTTCGCCTAAAAAACCAGCGAAAAGTAAGGCCGATAAGCCTGCAGATGAAAAGCGTAAGCCCGGTACACTCTCTAAGAAAAAGTCCGACAATGCTGAGTAAATCGTAACTATTCAGCGA
>JAESUE010000347.1 GCA_016763235.1 Pseudomonadales bacterium | reverse complement strand
TATCTGGATACACGCCGTATCAGTGGGCGAGGTGCTGGGCAGTGCCGCCCTTATCCGCAAGCTGCTTCATCACTACCCGCAAACCCAAATCGTGGTCACCACCATGACACCGACAGGTTCCGACAGGGTGAAAGAACTGTTTGGTGATAAAGTCATACATTGTTATGCGCCGTATGACTTGCCTGGCCCCGTAAGGCGTTTTATCAAAAACATCCGGCCGGAAATGCTCATCCTTTTTGAAACTGAAATTTGGCCCAATACCATTCACCAATGTTACCAGCAGGGTATTCCCGTGTTACTGGCCAATGGCCGCATGTCTGCCCGCTCGGCCAAGGGGTATCGAAAGCTTTCAGGCCTGACAAAATCAGTGATGATCGAGCTGTCTGCCATCGCGGCACAATCTGAAACCGACGGGCAGCGATTTATCGAGCTTGGCTGCCCCAGAGAAAAAGTGTTGGTCAGCGGCAGTGTTAAATTTGATGTGTCGATTCCTGAGACCCTGAAACGTGAAGCCGCTGTTTTGCGTACACAATGGGCTGGACGGCCAAGTTTTATCGCAGCCAGCACGCATGAAGGTGAAGATGAGCAGGTGCTCGAAGCGTTCGCAAAAGTAAAACGCACGTATCAAGATGCACTGCTAATACTGGTTCCCCGACATCCCGAGCGATTTGATGACGTGGCGACGTTGATTACAAAAAGTGGCTTCGAATTAATCCGGCGTAGCAGCGGTGAGCCAGTTAATGCGCAGTGTGATGTGCTGTTGGGCGATACGATGGGGGAGCTTTTGCTGCTATACGGCTGTGTTGACGTGGCCTTTGTTGCAGGAAGCCTAGTGCCAAGGGGAGGGCATAACATGCTGGAACCGGCTGCTTGGGCGATGCCGGTATTGTCTGGCCCACATCTGTTTAACTTCCAATCTGTTTCAGAGCTTCTTCTCAGTGCCGAGGCCATGCTTATTGTCGAAGACAGTGATGCGTTGGCGCAGCAGATAATCAAGCTGTTTTCCAGCCATGAAGAAAAAGAGAAAATGGGGAAATCGGCCGAGCAGGTGATTAATCAAAATCGCGGTGCTTTGGATAAACAATTCCAGCTTATTCAGTCCCTTATAAAACCAATGGCGTAGATTAAAGGGAACACCTCAGCGAACGGTGTTATGCACGAATTTGAGCGTGAGCCGAGGTGTTACGAATAACGTTAGTAACAGGAGGAGCATGATGTCCATAAGAGAAAATAATAAGCGGGCACCTGTTTTGTATCTTCCCCACGGTGGTGGCCCCTTGCCGGTTCTTGGTGAGCCTGGGCATCAGAAGATAACAACTTTTCTAAAGTCGCTATCCACAAGCATTCCACGCCCTGATGCAATACTGATTATCAGCGCCCATTGGGAAACTGAAAAACCAAAGCTCACCAGCGCAGCACAGCCACCACTTTTTTACGACTATTACGGTTTTCCTGACGAAGCCTATCAGATTACCTATCCGGCACCGGGGCAAGTAGAGTTGGCGGAAAAGGTGCGCGCTTTGTTGGGGGAAAGCAGCATTGAAGCGGTCTTAGATCCGCAAAGGGGTTTTGACCACGGTGTGTTTATTCCTTTAAAGCTGATTTATCCCCAAGCCGATATCCCCTGTGTACAGCTGTCGATGAAAAAAGGTTTAAATCCGCAAGAACAAATAGACATGGGCCGCGCGATTGCGCCGCTGCGTAAAAATAATGTGCTAATTATTGGCTCGGGTTTGTCTTTCCATAATATGCAGGCATTGATGCGGCCGAAGCTTGGTAAAGATGAAGGAAACGAAGCCTTTCACGATTGGCTGATCGAGACCTGTAGCGACGAAAACCTAGAAGAATCCACACGTCAAAAACGTTTGATAAACTGGCAGAAAGCACCCTTTGCACGTTATGCCCATCCTCGTGAAGAACACTTGTTGCCACTGCATGTGTGTTATGGCGCAAGTGAAAGCGCGGCCAGCGTGATTTTCGATGATGTCATGATGGGGAAAAAAGTGTGTGGTTTTCAGTGGTCGTGAGTATTTTAACGATTAAAATGGCCGTTTATGGTTTGGCTATTTGGGGGATTGCCATCTCAGCGTTTGACCATGTGTGATAAAAAATTCTCAATATGGGCCTTGCCTAAATCCCCTAAGTATTGTCGATTATGGAAATGAATAAAAGCGAAAATCTAGTGAATATAAAACTGCCCCGTATGGATGGAGTAATGGTGATAGCGCAGAACCTCTTTCACCTGATTCATCAAACGAACCAAGGTTTTGGCGTGCTTTGTTAGGGCAGGGAATAATTCTTTGTTTGCGCTTAATTATGGAATTAACGGGAATTATAGTCCGCA
This sequence comes from Pseudomonadales bacterium, assembly GCA_016763235.1. Taxonomy (GTDB): domain Bacteria; phylum Pseudomonadota; class Gammaproteobacteria; order Pseudomonadales; family UBA3067; genus UBA3067. The sequence continues at coordinate 3,611 of JAESUE010000347.1, read as the reverse complement.
TATTGGTGAGAATTACAGGGGATTAATTTCTGTTGATGATAAGTTATGTGTGCTAGTGATAAAGCAATTTTCTGTACATGCTGATAGGTAAGGGGCAGTATTTTCTTAGTCTAATTTTTTGTATACTACAAGTACGCATTAAAATTAAAGGATTTAAGCATGGGTGTAGTACCTGGTATACAAAATAAAGCGATACATATTGTTGAAAAACAAATGCCTGTCGACCAACTTATTATGATTATGTACAACTCACCTTCTGAAACCACCTACAAACATTTTAAAATGGTTAATTCACACATCCAAAATGGCATTGTTAAAGTTGGGCAAGTTGTGTTGCTGTCTCCTGAAGATACTCAGGAATGCACAATTGAAGAAGCTGAATTCTTAAAGGTGGCAAAATCAGTGGATAATACCTTATCGGAACTGGCTATTTCCGAAAAGGAGTTGCTCGTTAGTAGGTATGAACTTCTCTCTAATGTTGCCAGTTATAATGGTTTACTTTTAGGTGTAAGCAATACGACGTGGAAGGCGCATACTAAACAAGTAGAAACTATTCTAAAAGATATAGAGCGCACTTATGTTACAAGTTTTAAAACGAACGGCAATTTAAGCAATCAAGGTTTTTTTACCCAACGTAAAATGCATTTTGCACGATTAGATACGGCTCTGAGTCGTTTTGCACAACCGACTTTAGGTGGAGGGCTTGTTTCTGGTGATATTCGTAGCAATTTAGGATTAAGCAGTAAAAGCATCGCTCATCAGTGGACTAAGTACCCTGCTAATATTACCACTATTCCTAATTTCCATAAAAATTATGCTGCGGTAGCTAAGATGTCGCGTAATTTAAAACGCGTAGGCTATGTAGGCATTGCACTAACTGGCGTTGATGCTACCGTGAATATTAAAAAAGCTTGTGCAGTTGGTGATGATGCTGGTTGTAGCAAAGCCAAGTATACGGAAACAGGGAAAGCGGTGGGGAGTATTGGTGGTGGTAGTGCTGTTGGTTTCGTGGCTTCTTGGGCTACTTGTACCGTAGTCTTTGGTTTACCTACTAGCGGCACAAGTCCTTTTTGGTGTGCTGTTGTCGCTGGTTCTGGGGGTGGTTATTTAGGAGGGAAATATTTAGGGAGAGCTGGCGAAATGTTGGGTGAACAATTGTACTTACTCACTGGGCAGAAATAATTTTATGGAAAATATAAGTCACTGCAATATCCTCTTGATATTTTTATTCTTCGGCGGTTGCTTTGGTATATTTTCATGGCTTGGACTTGTACTTTATTTAAAGTCAAAATGGTTGCCTTATTTAGAGGATACTCTCGATAACGGTGTTAGGTTTTATACCTTAAATATTTTTTTTGCAGGGCAGGGCGTGTTGCAATACGCCACAGTATTCCTTTGGTCTTTTCATGCTAAGCGGTATGGCATGCTTGAGAAAAGAGATAATGTCCCTAAACCTGTTCAGAGGTTGTTTATTTTTGCTTTTTGTTGGTTTATGGTAAGTACTTTTTTAATGGTAGCTGTGGCTGTATGCATGGAATTTATGGGCTGAGGGTCTCTTAAAGCGCATGTCCTTTAGGAAAAGCGACTATGCAGCAGGTTATAGTGGTCAAGTTTTAAAACGAACGGCAATTTAAGCAGTCAACATTTTTTTACCCAGCGTAAAATGCATTTTGCACGATTAGATGCGGCTCTGAGTCGTTTTACACAACCTGCTTTAGGTGGCGGGCTTGTTTCTGGTGATATTCGTAGCAATTTAGGATTAAGCAGTAAAAGCATCGCTCATCAGTGGACTAAGTATCCCGCTAATATTACCACTATTCCTAATTTCCATAAAAATTATGCTGCGGTAGCTGAAATGTCACGCAATTTAAAGCGCGTAGGCTATTTGGGGATAATGCTGACAGGTGTTGATGCAGTAGCTAACATTCAAAAAGCTTGCACCATTGGTGATGATGTTCAATGCGGTAAATCCAAATATACTCAAACGGGTAAGGCTGCGGGTAGTGTTTTTGGAGGTAGTCTAGGTGGGTATGCAGCTTATGTGGGTTGTAATATATTATTTGGAGTAGAAAGTGCTGGCACTAGCTTATTTTGGTGTTCTTTAGTTGTCGGCGCAGGGGCTGGATTCTATGGTGCCAAAAGCATTGGAACACTAGGAGAAGCAGGCGGAAAAGAAATTTATAAGTTAAGCAGTATCAAATGATTTCCTTTAATGAAATGACGAGTGCACAAATATTGCTATTATTAATATTCCCATTTGGTTGTTTAGTTGGAGTCATATGGTGGGTATCTATTGTTTATTTAAAGTATAAATGGCTTTCGTTTGTTGAAGAAACTATAGATGAAAACTATTACTCATTTTCTTCCAATATATTCTCTGCGGGACTTGGTATTTCACGTTATGCGCTCATATTTCAATTTGACTGGCAAGCAAAACGTTGCAATAAGTTAAAGCAAAGAGAGCTTGTGCCTAAAAGAGTTCAAAAATTATTTATTATTAGTAATTTGCTTTGGTTACTTTCAAGCATTATAGTTTTTAGCTCTCTAATTATTTATAAAATACATCACATTTAATTTACGAGATAGTATAATTATAGCGGGTTTTGTCGTATCCATCGGGGAAGGTAAAGGACGCCCATCTAATTCCCGCTATCCATACGGTATTTTAACGCGATATTACGCTTAACCTCCCGATTAAGAAAAAAAGAAAAGGGGTCAAGGCTTGAAGTAATATGTTTTAATAAGCTGTAGCTTTTGATTCTTTCTTAAGTTCAATGTGTTAACTCAAGCATTTACCTCTTGGTTTTTCTTGTACCGTAGTCTTTGGTTTACCTACGGCTGGCACGAGTCCTTTTTGGTGTGCTGTTGTCGCTGGTTCTGGAGGTGGCTATTTCGGGGGGAAATTTGGTGGTTCTCTAGGCGACTTTGCAGGCGAAGAATTGTACTTGCGCACTGGGCTGAAATAATTTTATGGAAAATATAAGTCTCTTCAATAAACTCGTGATGTTTTTATTCTTCGGCAGTCTCTTTGGTATATTTTCTTGGCTTGGGTTTTTGCTTTATTTAAAGTCAAAATGGTTGCCTTATTTAGAGGATACTCTCGATAACGGCACTCGGTTTTATACCTTAAATATTTTTTTTGCAGGGCAAGGCGTATTGCAATACGCCACAGTATTCCTTTGGTCTTTTCATGCTAAGCGATATGGTATGCTTGAGAAAAGAGATAATGTTCCTAAACCTGTTCAAAGATTGTTTATCTTTGCTTTTTGCTGGTTTATGGTAAGCGCTGTTTTAGGGGGCGCTGCAGTTGCATTGCATAGAATTTATATTCTGTAGCTCTCTTTAAGCGCATGTCCTTTAGGAAAAGCGACTATGCAGCAGGTTATAGTGGTCAAGTTATAAAGCGAACGGCAATTTAAGCAGTCAACATTTTTTTGCCCAACGTAAAATGCATTTTGCACGATTAGATACGGCTCTGAGTCGTTTTACACAACCTGCTTTAGGTGGCGGGCTTGTTTCTGGTGATATTCGTAGCAACTTAGGATTAAGCAGTAAAAGCATCGTTCATCACTGGACTAAGTATCCTGCTAATATTACCACTATTCCTAATT
>JAESUE010000346.1 GCA_016763235.1 Pseudomonadales bacterium | reverse complement strand
TCTATTTTCTCGTTCACACCACCAATGGCCTGTACTTCACCGAACTGGTTCACAGAACCTGTTACGGCAATATCCTGACGAATTGCCAAGCCAGACAAAGCCGACAATAAGGCATAAAGCTCTGTTGAAGAAGCGCTATCACCATCTACACCGCCGTACGATTGCTCAAACACCAGGCTTGCAGATAAAGAAAGAGGAAAATCTTCCGTATAACGGGCGGCTAAAAAACTCGACAAAATCAGCACACCTTTGGAGTGCACTGCACCCCCTAGCTCCACTTTTCGCTCAATATCCAGCACACCACCAGAACCTAATCGCACCCGAGCGGTGATTCGACTCGGCTTACCAAAGGCAAAATCTCCCAAGTCAATAACTGCCAAACCATTTATCTGCCCCACCCGACTGCCTTCGGTATCAATAAGCAGCGTCTTATTTTCGATTTGCTCATAATAACGCTCGCGAATGCGGTCCGACCGGTGCAGCTGAAGGCTTAATGCCTTTTCAACACACTCTGCGCCAATAACGCATTGCGCATCTTTTTTTGCATGATAGTCGGCCTCTATCAATAAATTACGCAGCCAATCACTGTTAAGGGATATTTTATCTGGCTCGCCAACGATGCGGGCGCCTTGTTCTATTACTCTCGCAACGCCCTTCGGATCGAGGGGTGTCAGATGATCCTTTTCGACAATATCCGCCATTAAACCGGCAAATCTCAAATTATTTTCTTCCGTGCGAGCAATGCGATCATCAAAATCAGCCCCTACTCGGAAGAGCTCTCGAAACTCCTGGTCGTGATTTGATAAAAGATAATAAAGGCGATGATCTCCCACCAAGACAACTTTGACATTGAGAGGAGTCGCCTCTGGCTCCAAAGCCGATGCGGAGGCATAGCCATAATGACTCTCAAGGGTGTCAATTTTCACTTTCTTTGATTTTAAAGCTCTTTTTAAAGCTTCCCAGGCGAAAGGTTTGGTGAGCACTTTCTCAGCATCGATAATTAAATACCCACCGGAAGCTCTATGCAGAGCACCGGGCTCAATGAGCGTGACATCTGTGGTTAATGTACCCAGCTTGGCCTTGTATTCAATACGCCCAACTAAATTGGCAAGCGAAGGATTATCGCAATAAATGACGGGCGCGCCAAAGTCATGGCTTTGCGCAACAAAATAATTAACCTTGTAACGAGAAAAACTGGGGGGGGATATTAAGGGGTTGCTAACAGCCTCCTCTTCAGGAATTATGAAGTCACGCGCATTATCCACCACGTCCTGCTGAAATGCGTCCAGATAAGCCTGTACCTTGCTATTTTCTTCATAAAGCTCGCGCACCTCCTGCACAAGCTCCTGAACCAGTGTTAACGTCACCTCTTGGCCTAAGGCCTTTATTTTTTTTACCAGCTCCCGTTGCCACAAAGGAAACTGACGAACTGCTACGTTTAGCTTCTCTTGCTGTTCGACGATTCTATCTTCAACGTCTTTTTTTTCTTCGTCCGACAGGGCTTTAAATTCAGCACTATTAATCGTTTTACCTTCTTTTAAAGGTGCGAAAGTAAAACCACTGGGTGTCGCGAGTAGCTCAACATCATGAGATCTCGCCCCATCCCTGATTTTATTGATGGTACTCGCCTGCCGCTCTTGTATTTCTTGCTCTAAAGACTGAAGCCTTCCTTGGTATTCACTACTTTCAAATGCTGCAGGTATCGTATGCCGTAAGTCTTCCACTAGCTGCTTAACAGTGTTGCAGAATTTTCTCCCTGCGCCAGCGGGAAAAGAAATAGCTTTAGGCTTATTCGCTTGAGAAAAATCATTAACATAACACCAGTCAGGAGGGACTTCTGCATCCTTGGCTTTTTCCCTGAGAAGAGTTTTTACCCACTCTTCTCTTTCAGAGCTGGGAATACCCATGGCGTAAATATTAAAACCATCTGCCGCGACACCCAGAGAAAGATCAAAGGCCTCAATCGCCCGCTCCTGGCCGAGAGAAAGGTTACCATCCTCCAGCTCAGAAGTGTTTTTGAATTTAAATTGATCCGCATCACAACTACGGTAGAGCTGGTCAATTGATAACGGAATACGAAAGTTCAGCTTGGTGTTTTTCATGATATCCCTGAGTAGTTACTTATCTTCATCCATTTTAATTACTGCTTGTTGGCACGTAATCGAATCCAGTTAATACTTTCGCGAACTTGTTTCTGCTGAATCAATCTTCTTTCAAGGTGATATTTTCCTGAAAAATCCATTAAGAAAACCCCTAAGAATATGGTTAATAAACCTTGCCCAGGAATTACGAGCATTACAATGCCAGCAAGAATCAGCAAAATACCGCCCATATTTTTTACCGCGATGATGAGATAATGTAAATAAGGATGGCTCTGTTTAAAATGACTAACAGGCCGTTTCGTGCTGACAAAATAGTCCTCTGGTAGCTTAATAACCAACACGGGTATCAATAATAAACTGCCCACAAACGTGGTGAAAGAAACCAACGCTAGCCACCCCAGTGCTTCGCCACTCACATTAAACCATTCTGGCAAGGTCATAAATAACTCAAGAACTGGGCTTATCCGGACTAGAAAGAATTGCTTTTATTTCAGCCTCACCCAAGGTTTCATGATCAACCAGCTGCACGACCAACTGATCAAGCATTTCCTGGTTCTTTTCCAGCAACTCGTAAACTTCATGCTCTACGCCAAGCAACAAGGCTTTAATCTCGTCATCGATGACTTCTAGTGTATGTTCGCTAATGTCGCTGAGTTCACCCATCGTTTGCCCCTGGTAGGGGCTTCCCGCGCCGTTATCAATAATAACTGGGCCAATGCGTTCACTCATTCCCCATTGCGTTAGCATTTGGCGCGCCAACTGTGTTGCACGACGAAGATCATCCGATGCACCGGTGCTGAGGTTTTGATACTCTAATCTTTCTGCACAACGCCCTCCCATCAAAACTCTCAACTGAGCATGCAGATAAACTTCTGTGTAGCTGTGGCGATCTTCAGCAGGCTCTTGTTCTGTCACCCCTAAGGCTCTACCGCGAGGGATGATAGAGACTTTCTTTGGAGGGTCTGCATCTGGGCTTAAAAAAGCGGTGAGTGTGTGACCCGCTTCATGGTAGGCGATGCGTCGTTTTTCATCTGGGTTTAATAGCTCCCCATATTCTATGCCCAATACAATGCGATCACGGGCGGTTTCAAAGTCTTCCTTGTCAATTTCCTGTTTGTTATTTCGCGCAGCATTTAGCGCCGCCTCATTCACAAGGTTAGCGATTTCCGCCCCTGAAAAACCGACTGTGCGCCTTGATAGCTCTTCGATATCTATATCAGTAGATAGCGGGTGATCTTTAATGTGAACGTTAAAAATTTCAAACCGAGCCTTTTGATGCGGAAGCTCTAGGGTAACTTTTCGATCAAAACGACCTGGCCGAAGTAGTGCTGGATCAAGTATATCGGGTCGATTGGTGGCAGCTAGAACAACCACGGTTTCATTGCTATCAAAACCGTCCATTTCAGCAAGAATTTGATTTAGAGTCTGATCCCTTTCATCATTAGCAACCGCCATACCCGAACTGCGGGCACGCCCAATGGAGTCAATTTCATCAATAAAAATCAGCGATGGCGTTTCGGCACGCGCTTTTTTAAATAAGTCTCTTACTCTGGATGCCCCAACCCCCACGAACATTTCAACAAATTCAGAACCGCTGACATTGAAAAAGGGAACACCGGCTTCTCCAGCAGTCGCTTTGGCTAATAGGGTTTTGCCTGTTCCTGGAGGCCCCATTAGCAACACGCCCCGAGGTATGCGCGCGCCCATTTTTAGATAGCGGTCAGGCTCCTTTAAGTAATCAATGATTTCCTTCAACTCACTCTTTGCTTGATCCAGGCCCGCTACGTCGTCAAAATTTGTCATCTCCTTGCCTTGCTCGTAACGCTCTACATTTGTTTTGCCAAAACCGCCCATCTTTCCGGGCAGGCCTCCTTGAAGCATACGACGGCTGTAGAAAAATAGCCCAAATATCAGCAACCAGGGAATAATTGCAATAACCAAACGCAAAAATACGGGGTCCTCGTCAGACTGACTCTTAAGCTCTACTCCATGTTCTTCCATGTCTCGCAACAGGTCGATATCGTCAATTTCCAACAGTCGGGTTTTGAAATTCACAACCGCTTCATCAGCTCCCTCCTGATTAACCCCTATGCGAAATTCGCCGGAGACATTGCCTCCCTTTATTGTCACGGTACGAACGTTGCCTTCTCTAACTTGCTGTTTAAATAACGAGTAGGGGACTTCGCTAAAGGTACTTCGCTCTTCAACCATCAACGAGTACACCAAGGCAGTGACTATAAGCACCCATAGAAAATAATGAATACGAACTGGAGGAGCACCAACGGGGTCTTGCGGCCCTTCCCCTCGGCCAGATGCATTTTTATTGTCGCTATTTTTTAAATTAGAATTTTTCATTTTTTCATTATGCCTAGCTTCTCAAGAAAAACCATTCAATCCTTCTATTCGAATTTAATGCTGCTCTGCTGCCTTAAGCATAAGCAAAAAAAAAGGAGCTTTAAAAGCTCCTTTTTTAATTATAAATTTTACGTAACTATTCAGCTCACGCTAAAATTCGTGCATAACGGTGTTAAAAAATGATCATTTATACGTATAAACT
>JAESUE010000345.1 GCA_016763235.1 Pseudomonadales bacterium | reverse complement strand
GAGTTTATACCTATAAATGATCATTTTTTAACGCTGTTATGCACGAATTTGAGCGTGAGCTGAATAGTTACTATTAATGAACAAAACGTAAAAAGACTTTAAGCCGCCTGAACGGCTCTGGCAACAGGCTGTCAGAGGCAATCAATACGGAGGAAACCTTACGCCTATACCAAGGCTGGCCCACAGGTGCAAAGCGCAAATACACAAATCTTGCAGTAACAACACTTTCACTCAGAAGAGCCACTTCCAGCCAAGGTTGCCCTTGTTCAGAGCAACGGATAAACCAGCCCAGGTCGGTATAGCGTAGATACTTCACGGCATGTTTGGATTCCAAGCGGATATAACGCCAAACAAACACCCAGAATATGCTGACAAGTAAAAGCAGGAGTATCAACTTAATATAAATAAACAACGGCAAAACAAGCAACGCTATCCCAGCAAGCAGACCCAAAGTTATTGCAACGAAGCTTAAATGAGAGGAAGGCTCCAGCCGTAAATCAGGACGCCATTTGTCCAAGTACCACCCTCACAATTTCTGCCAGCTCTTCATTATCAGGCTCTGAACGGTAAGTAAACCACTCAAAAAGATCCACGTCTTGGCAGTCTAGCAAGCGTATAAAAAGGTTTTTCTCGCGCTCGCAAGCCTGACTAAAACACTTCTCGAAATAGGGAAGCAATACCATTTCCACCTCTTTGATACCACGTCGGCATTGCCAGCGCAGCCGCCCATCTTCCACTTTATCTGTCATTCAAATTTCCTAATTGATACATCACTATTTAGCTTCCGCCCAAGCTTTAAGACAAGCTAAACCACTATCGGCTTTGTTCAATAGATACATTTATAACTTCATTTTTCAGGTAGTATTCTTATTATCTCAGATTGAGGGGTGAAGAACACCTTTTCAACTGCCCACCAGACTCAGGAGGCAGCCTTAATCCCCCCATTACACAGGTGAATATATGAATACGACATTATCCTGGAAGGATTTCATTGCCACATTCCCAGCGAAAAGCCTTTCAGAAGGTAGTGAAAATATGGCCTGCAGGCTTATGGACTTAAGCCACCTTGGCCTAATTTCCATACCCGGAGAAGATAGCCAAACTTTTCTACAAGGGCAGCTTAGCTGTGACCTAGACCAACTTACCGATGATCATTGTCTACTTGGCAGCCTAAGCACCCCAAAAGGCCGCTTGGTAAGCACTCTCACCGTCGCAAAGCTCAATAACACCGTTCACTTGCTACTCCACAAAGACCTGATTACGAATGTGTCACAAGTTTTAGGGAAATATATTGTTTTCTCAAAAGCAAAATTGGAAGACCAAAGCGATAAACTGATTTGTTTTGGTCTTAGTGGGGTACAGGCAGAAAACACCCTCTCCGAACTATTGACCGCTCCCATTAATGATTACGACATTAGCCAGAATCATAATCTTCACTGCGTTAAAATCCCCGGCTCTATCCCCCGCTACCTGATAGTTGCTCCCTTAGAAAATGCACGCGAAGCTTGGGCCGTGCTAGCAAAAAGCAGCACCATTTCAAATGGTGCTCAGTGGCTGCTTGAAAACATCGAAGCGGGCATTGCCGAAATCAGCGCATCGACAAAAGAGCAATTTCTCCCGCACAACCTGAATCTCCACCTTACTGATGGCGTTAATTTTGAGAAAGGCTGTTATACCGGCCAAGAAGTGATTGCCCGCATGCATTACCGCGCCAAGCTTAAAAGTGAATTACTCATTTGTGAACTGGAGAGCAGCGATAACAAAGCGCCGGTTCTCGCCAACTTGGATGGAGCGGCGATCCGCAGTATAGAAAACCGCAACCTAGGAGAGGTTATCAATGCCGCGGCCTTCAAGAATGGCTGCATCAAGGCTCTCGCCCTATTACCCAAAAATGAAAATGATAAGGACTTGCGCCCATTAAAGGTTCTGATAAATAACCAAGAATTCAATCTAAATAAGGTAGAACTGCCACCCTATGCTATAAATAATGAATAGCGGTTATTTACAGTTCGCCTCAGACACCGCCAGATAAAATGAAACTGAAATTCAGGATGCTGTGAACGGCTCTAAAAGGGGCCTGTTTGTACAGGATGACAGACAAGGTTAGAACAAATAACTATGAGCAACCCAGCTGAAGAAGTTCTTAAAGACATTGTAGGCATGATCAAAGAGGACAAACTGGTCTTACCTACTCTTCCCGAAGTAGCGCTAAAAGCAAGAGAAGCTGCAGAGGATCCCAATATCTCAGCCTTGGCTTTAAGTAAGGTAATCACCAATGATGCAGCCATCACGGCCCGCATTATTAAAATTGCCAACAGCCCCCTCATGCGTGCCAGCAAGCAAGTGGAAGACCTTCATGTCGCCGTCAACCGCATGGGAATCACCTTTACGTGCAACCTCATCACCAGCTTGGCAATGGAACAGATGTTTCAAGCCACCTCCGATGTTATCGATACAATGATGCGTGAAGTTTGGAATAGAAGCACCGAGGTTGCTGGCATCGCGCACGTCCTCTGCAAGCACTACACCCGGCTTCGTCCCGATCAAGCCACATTGGCAGGTATCACCCATGAAATAGGCGTGCTCCCCATTTTAATCTATGCAGAAGAGCACCCAAAGTTACTTGAAAGCCCTAAAATGTTGGAAAAAATCATCGAAAAGGTACACCCTTATATTGGTGAGATGATATTAAAAAGCTGGGACTTCTCCGAAGATCTTATCGTAATACCAAAAAATTACCTGAAATTTGACCGTAACCCTGGTGCAGCACCCGACTATGTTGACTTAATAACCGTTGCCGTTCTTCAAAGCTCCGATGAAAACCAGCGCAGGCTAAGCTCGGTTGATCACAGCACTGTCGGCGCTTTTGCTAGATTGGGAATTGATACATCAGGCGAAGATGAAGAGGATCTTGCAGAAGAGATGGCCCATGCTATGGCCCTGCTTAACGGCGATGACTAGCCGCTTATTGAAAAACGTCAGTCAGTCCAATTAATTGGACTTTGATGATGGTCTTCTAAGTAGGTATTCGCTTTAGAAAAATGCCGACAACCTAAAAAACCCCTATATGCTGAGAGTGGCGAGGGGTGCGGCGCTTCTAAAACAAGATGTTTCGAGCGATTGATAAACTGCCCCTTACTGCGCGCATAAGCACCCCACAATAAAAAAACCAACCCTTCTCGCTCCTCATCAAGATGACGAATCACCGCATCGGTAAAAATCTCCCAACCTTTTCCTTGATGGGAGGCTGCCTTGCTTCGTTCCACCGTTAGCACGCTGTTCAGTAATAGCACGCCTTGTACCGCCCAACGATCGAGACAACCCGATGAATTAAGCACAGGGCCAATATCGCTGTTAATTTCCTTAAAAATATTTTTTAAGGAAGGTGGCAGGCGCACACCTTCTGGTACAGAGAAACTCAAACCGTGGGCCTGACCATCACCGTGGTAAGGGTCCTGCCCAAGAACAACCACCTTCACCGCATCAAACGGCGTGCTCTCAAGGGCTTTAAAATAGTTCTCCCCCTTAGGAAAAATAACTTTACCCTGATTTTTCTCGTGCAATAAAAATTGCTTTAGTTCAGCCATGTAAGGCGACTGAAATTCAGACAACAGCTGTTTCTTCCAGCCACTTTCTAAAACAACTTGCTCCGAAAGATCTGCCATAAGCGAATTATTAAGCCTGTGGCCGCATGTGAGGAAACAAAATAACGTCGCGAATAGAAGGTGAGTCAGTAAATAACATCACTAATCGATCAATACCGATCCCCTCGCCTGCCGTAGGCGGTAAACCGTATTCCAGCGCAGTGATGTAATCATCATCCTTAAACATTGCCTCGTCGTCTCCTGCTTCTTTTTCAGCAACTTGCTGCTGAAAACGCGCGGCTTGATCTTCTGAGTCATTCAGCTCAGAGAAACCGTTAGCAATCTCTCGGCCACCAACAAAAAACTCAAAACGATCGGTAACATGAGGGTTGTCATCATTCACACGGGCTAAAGGCGACACTTCTTTCGGGTACGCAGTGATAAACGTAGGTTCAATCAAACGCTCTTCCACCGTGGCATCAAATATTTCTGTTTGGATTTTACCCAGACCCCAGATCGTTTTAACCTGAATTTTTAAAGACTCCGCTACCACTTTAGCCTGATCAAAATCAGTCACCTGCGCTTCGGTTAAATTTGGGTTATATTTGAGAATAGATTCCACCATCGTAAGGCGGGCAAAAGGCTTCCCAAAATCATGCTCTTCACCCTGATAAACGATTTTAGTATTTCCGATGAGGCTTTCTGCGATATGACGCAACATGCCTTCGGTTAAATCCATCAGATCATGGTAATCGGCGTAGGCTTGGTAAAATTCTACCATGGTAAATTCAGGGTTACGACGACTAGAAAGACCTTCATTACGAAAGTTACGGTTTATTTCGAAAACTCGCTCAAAACCACCGACCACTAAACGTTTTAAATAAAGCTCAGGGGCGATACGTAAGTAAAGCCGCATATCCAGAGCATTATGATGTGTCACAAAAGGTAGGGCTGTTGCCCCGCCAGGAATTGCCTGCATCATCGGTGTTTCCACCTCAAGAAAGTCTCGCTCCAACAGATAATTCCGAATCGTTTCAATAATACGCGAGCGCAATAAAAAGGTGCGGCGAGTCGAGTCATTCATTATGAGATCAAGATAACGCTGACGATAACGGGTTTCTTGATCGGATAGGCCGTGATGCTTATCAGGTAGTGGACGCAGAGATTTAGTCAGCAACTCAATCTTATCGATGGCCACGGTAAGTTCGCCGGTTTGGGTTTTAAATAAGGTACCCTCTGCACCGATAATATCGCCCAAATCCCACTTTTTAAATTGCTGGTTGTAAAATCCCTCAGGCAAATCATCGCGACGCACATACAACTGGATGCGCCCCGTCATATCTTGGATAGTAGCAAAACTGGCCTTGCCCATGATGCGACGCAGCATCATACGACCAGCAATTTTAACCCGTACACCTTTCGTTTTCAGCTCTTCTTTATCCAGCTCACCAAAACTTTCGTGCAAAAATTCTGCATAACTATCGCGACGAAATGAATTAGGAAAGGCTTGCCCTTCTTTGCGCAAAGCATCGAGCTTACTACGGCGCTGGGCGATCAGTTCATTTTCATCAATAGTAACTTCTTTGGGCGTATTATCTTTTGTCATGATGTTATTTTTTCGTCAATTCAAGGAGTTAAAATGGTATTTGTTTAGCGGACTCGGTGATTTCTATTTTACGGACAATGCTATAAACCAGATTTCAAGCTGGCCTCAATAAACATATCAATTTCCCCATCTAGCACTGCATTGGGGTTGCTGGTTTCAACACCCGTACGCAAATCTTTCACACGGGATTGATCTAACACATAGGAACGAATCTGACTGCCCCAACCAATATCTGATTTGGAATCCTCCAATATCTGCTGGGTTTCTCGCTGTTTCTGCATCTCCAACTCATATAACTTCGCCTTAAGCTGTTTCATTGCCTGGGCTTTATTCTTGTGCTGGGAGCGATCATTCTGACACTGCACCACCGTATTACTTGGCAGGTGAGTAATACGAATAGCGGAATCGGTTCGATTTACGTGCTGCCCACCGGCACCACTGGCGCGATAGGTATCAATGCGCAGCTCAGCGGGGTTAATGTCAATTTCAATATCGTCATCTACCTCCGGAGAAACAAACACTGATGCAAACGACGTGTGTCGACGGCTACCGGAGTCAAAGGGGGATTTACGAACTAAACGATGAACGCCGGTTTCTGTTCGAAGCCAGCCGTAGGCATTCTCGCCTTCATAATGAATAGTGGCGCTTTTAATTCCTGCCACTTCACCATCGGAGACCTCCACTAGCTCGGTTTTAAAACCATGACGCTCACCCCAACGCAGAAACAAACGCAATAACATATTGGCCCAGTCCTGCGCTTCGGTACCACCTGAACCTGATTGAATATCCAAGTACGCATTAGACTGATCCATTTCACCGGAAAACATGGGCGAAACTCAAGTTGCGCGACCTCGGTTTCAATCTGCTCTAGCTCTTTCAATATATCGTGGACAGAAGCTTCATCGTCTTCCTCTAGTGCCATTTCAAGCAAATCTCTCAGGTCTGCGGCACCCGTAGAGACTTCTGACAGTACTTTTACCACTGATTCTAATGCAACCCGTTCTTTACCTAGGGCCTGCGCGCGTTCTGGTTCATTCCAAACATCGGATTGCTCCAGCTCACGCATCACCTCATCGAGGCGTTCATTTTTGATATCGTAGTCAAAGATACCCCCTTAGCGCT
>JAESUE010000029.1 GCA_016763235.1 Pseudomonadales bacterium | reverse complement strand
TGATCGAGCTGAATTTGATTGTGCGCTCAAAAGTTATGGTTTGCGCCAAAGGCGCTTTGGCGGCCGCGTTGAATAAAGTAACGCAGCGAAAATAATATTGTAACACCTCAGCTCACGCTCAAATTTGAACGCAATCTGAGCTGTTACAGCGTTCGCTGAGGCGTTACATAATATTAATAATGGAGCCAGAAAAGGCATGTTAAAGCAGCGTATTATTACCGCCCTTATTCTTGTACCGCTGGTTTTAGGTGGCATTTTTTATCTGCCTCCTGAAAAATTTTCATATGCACTGATTGCAGTCATGCTTATTGCCGCCTGGGAATGGAGCAATATGATTGGGGTAGAAAATCCTTATGGCCGCTTGCTGTATCTGCTATTTTGTTTTGGTGCTATTCAGGCCTTTGCACTGATTAACCAGCCTTGGCTTTATGGTTTGGTAGTCTTGGCGTGGTGCTTTTTTATTTTCTGGGTGGTGAGTTATCCCCGAACAGTTGATCGTTGGGCTCGTGGGCTGGTTTTCCAGGGGGCTGTGGGTCTTATAGTCATTGTGCCCACATGGGGGGCTCTAAGTTTAATTCAGGCTATGGATAATGGCCCTTGGTGGCTGATGTTTTTGATGGGGATTGTATGGGGGGCTGATACCGGCGCTTATTTTGTTGGTCGTAAGTTTGGTAGAAATAAGTTAGCACCGAATGTCAGCCCAGGAAAATCCATTGAGGGTGTTGTGGGAGGATTGGCGACAACGGGTTTGTTGGGTGTATTCGTATGGTTGATTGCGACACTTCCGGGGCTTAGTTCATCCAGCCTGCTGGTCTTCGTAATGGTCGTAACTGCCGTTTCAGTTTTAGGTGACCTGTTCGAAAGCATGATGAAACGCCACCGAGGCATTAAAGATAGTGGCAACATATTACCCGGGCATGGCGGTATTTTGGACCGTATCGATAGTCTGACTGCGGCCAGCCCATTTTTCCTTTTTGGCTTATATTTGCTCGGCCTCTACGCGTAATAATCTGCCGGGATAATAAAAAATGACTGTGAACTTTTCTACCGACTCGGATCAAATCAAAGGCGTCACCATTCTTGGTTCCACCGGCTCCATAGGTGTGAGTACACTGGATGTTATTGCTCGCCACCCCAAGCGGTATTCCGTGGTGGGGCTTTCGGCAAATAGTCGCATCGATGTTCTTTTTGAACAGTGCCTCATCTTCCAGCCTATTTTCGCTGCGGTGACAGAAGAGCGTGATGCGAAAACCCTTGCGCATAAACTGAAATCGGCTGGTCTGGATACCCAAGTATTAGTGGGTGAGCAAGGCCTAGTGCAAATGGCTGAAAATAAACAATGCGATTATGTGATGGCCGCCATTGTAGGCGCTGCTGGTTTACAGCCAACCCTTGCGGCGGCACGAGCAGGTAAACGGGTATTGCTGGCGAATAAAGAATCTCTTGTTATGGCTGGCCGCCTTTTTATGGACGCGGTGTTTGAAACCGGCGCTGAGCTGCTGCCCATCGATAGTGAGCACAACGCGATTTTTCAGTCCATGCCTTTAGGGTCGGTGAGCGCCGATGCTAACTTGCTTGCAGTCGGGGTGCGAAAAATTCTTCTTACTGCCTCTGGTGGCCCTTTTCTGAATACGCCAATAGAAGAGCTTTCGTCTGTGACAGTTGAGCAGGCATGCGCGCATCCAAACTGGGACATGGGAAGAAAAATTTCTGTCGATTCCGCTACCATGATGAATAAAGGTTTGGAATTAATTGAGGCCTGCTGGTTATTTAATGCAAGGCCTCAGCAAATTCAAGTGGTGATTCACGCTGAAAGTATTGTTCACTCGATGGTGGATTATGTGGATGGGTCAGTACTGGCTCAACTGGGCAACCCTGATATGCGCACCCCTATTGCTTATGGGCTGGCATGGCCAGAGCGTATTGATTCTGGTGTCAATGCACTGGATTTGTTTAGCCTGGGAACACTTACTTTTAAGCCGCCTGAATTTGATCGTTTTCCTTGTTTGCGACTTGCCTACGAGGCTATGGAGGCGGGTGGCAGCTCTCCTGCGGTACTTAATGCGGCGAACGAGGAGGCAGTAGCTGCCTTTCTGGCGGGTCAAATACGCTTTGACCAGATCGCCCAAGTGAGTGAAGAAGTGCTTGGGGCGCATAGTAGCGAGGCAATTTCTTCTATTTCGCAAGTACTGCAGGTTGACGAGCAAGCACGCATTAAAGCGAACCAGTTTATAAAGACGCTGTCTTAGACTAGGCGTGACATTCGGCTCGGACTCACGGGTGCGAGTCGAACAACTACAAAACTTGTTGATAGAGATAATAAAATAATGCTTATTTGTGGCTTAGTATGGAAATAATTCAAACAACTCTGGCCTTTGTTTTTGCACTAGGTGTGCTAATTTTTGTGCATGAATACGGGCACTTCTGGGTGGCGCGTCGCTGCGGTGTGAAGGTCTTGCGTTTTTCCATCGGTTTCGGCAAGCCTTTATGGAGTCGTTTCGATAAACACGGCACTGAGTTTACAGTTTCAGCGATCCCTTTGGGTGGTTACGTGCGTATGTTAGATGAGCGCGAAGGAGAGGTGCCTGCCGAGTTGCTATCACAGACATTTAATCGAAAGTCTGTATTGCAACGGATAGCCATTGTCGGTGCTGGCCCTTTGGTAAACCTTGTTTTTGCCGTGCTGCTTTATTGGGTTATGTTTATGTCGGGCGTGGCGGTCACGATTCCGATGGTAGGGGATGTGCACGAGAGCTCTCCGGCAGCGCAAGCCGGTGTTTATTCTGGCCAAGAAATCGTGTCAGTTGACGGGCGTGAAACACAAAGTTGGGAAGATGTTATTTTTGCGCTGATTAGTCGCATAGGTGATAGCGGTGAGATTACCTTGGGCTTGAAGTCACCCGATTCGACAATGATAGAGGAGCGAGCTGTCTTGGTTGATCGCTGGCTTGTGGGAAGTGAATTAGACAGCCCGCTCGCTCAGTTGGGTATCGATCCGATGATGCCGGGCTTTGAGCCAGTTTTGGGCGAAGTGGTTCCTGGCGGCGCTGCGGATAAGGCTGGTTTGTTAATGGGGGACAAAATTCAAGCTGCCGATGGTGAGATTATTGACTCTTGGTCTCAGTGGGTTGCCATTATTCGAGCAAACCCTGAAAAGCCTTTGTTGCTTAATGTAGAGCGAGACCATTCACGTATAGAACTAACAGTGGTGCCGGCTCGTGTTAATAATGAGACAGGAGAAGCCATAGGGCGTATCGGAGCCCGTGTCTCCGTTCCTGATGATTATGGTGCAGAGTATCAGCGCATCATTCGCTACGGCCCTTTGGCGGCGTTGCTTCCAGCATTCACTAAAATGTGGGATAGAAGCGTCTTAACCCTTGGGAGTATTGGCAAGATGTTACAGGGATTGATTTCTATTGATAACATCAGTGGCCCGATCACCATTGCAAAAATCGCTGGCCAAACAGCCAGTTATGGGCCGGAAGCCTTTTTTTCCTTTATTGCGTATTTGAGCATCAGCTTAGGTGTTTTAAACTTGCTGCCAATACCAGTTCTTGATGGTGGGCATTTACTTTACTATTTTGTTGAATTAATTAAGGGGAGTCCCGTTTCGGAGCGTATTCAAGCTGCAGGTGCAAAAATGGGAATGGCCCTCCTGTTGGCTTTTATGATGCTGGCGATTTTTAACGATATCGCACGTTTATAAATGTGCTTCTGTAACACCTCAGCGAACTCTGTAACTGTTTAGATTACGTTTGAATTTGAGCAGAACAAGGCGGAAAATGTGAGTCTATATGGTTAAATGATCATTTTTTAACGCTGTTATGAATGAATTTGAGCGTGAGCTGAGTAGTTACGAGCTTTTTTCCCATAATAAAGTACACTTAGCGGTTTGTTGGCCAGATACTGTAAAAGGAATGATACTGCCTCCCTATGCGAAATATCTTTAATAAACTTTTTCTTGTCGTTGCTCTAACGGTTTTTCTTCCTCTTAGTGCCTTTGGTTTTGGTTTCTATGTTGCAGACATCCATATTGATGGTTTGCAAAGAGTGGATGAGCGATCGGTGTTTGCTGCTTTGCCCATAAATATTGGCGACCGCATTGATGACGATGTATTAGCGCGTAGCATAAAAGCCTTGTTCAAAACAGGTAACTTTAGCGACATCCACGTTAAGCGGGATGGTGATGTATTAGTTATAGAGGTGGAAGAAAGGCCAGCGATTAGCAGCATTGAAATTGACGGAAATAAATCCATTGGCACTGATCAACTGCTCGACGCCCTGAAAATGTCAGGTTTAGAAGAAGGTGAAATATTCAAACGCGCAACGTTAGAGCGCATTCACTTAGAGCTGGAAAGACAATATTTGTCGCAGGGGCGTTATGGTGCGAAGGTCAAAACAAATGTTACCCCTGGGGCGCGCAATCGTGTGGCTATCGATATTGAAGTGACGGAAGGGGATGTTGCACGCATTCAACACATCACCATTGTGGGCAACCAGGAATTTACCGACCAAGAGCTGTTAGGTCAGTTTGAATTAAAAATCCCAGGTGTCTGGGGCTTATTTAGCAAAAGCGATGAATACGCGCGGGAAAAACTAAGCGGTGACCTTGAAACCCTTCGTTCTTATTATCTAGATCGAGGGTTTGTTAATTTTCAGGTTGAATCCACTCAGGTATCTGTCAGCCCTGACAAGCAGAGTGTTTATATCGCGATTAACGTTTTTGAGGGAGATAAATACAAAATCAGTGATGTGAAGTTGGCAGGTGACCTCCCTCTTCCTGAAGAAAAGCTCAGAAACTTCCTGCTGATAAGAAAAGGTTTTTACTTTTCCGATCGCCTAGTGACTTTGAGCAATGAATTACTTTCCAAGCAACTGGGGAATGAAGGTTATATATTTTCCAAAGTGAACGGCATTCCAGATGTAAACGAAGAGGATAAAACCGTTACGTTGACCTTTTTTATTGACCCTGGCCAACGTAGCTATGTTCGTCGTATTAATTTCATCGGCAACACTAAAACTGCAGATGTGGTGTTACGGCGAGAAATGCGCCAAATGGAAGGCGCTTGGGCTTCTGGAGAAAAAATAGAATTTTCTAAAACTCGCCTGAATCGTTTGGGTTTTTTCAAGGAAGTGAATGTTGAAACCCCGCGTGTGGGTGGGTCAAACGATGAAATAGATGTTAATTATATCGTTGAAGAGGGTACCTTTGGCGAGCTAACTGCAAGCGTTGGTTATGCAGATGGAACTGGCGCAGTATTTTCAGGTAGCTTGAGCCAGAATAACTTCCTAGGGTCAGGTAATCGACTTTCGGTCTCATTGAGTCGTAGTGATTATCAAGATAATTATAATGTCACGTATAATGACCCCTATTACACAATAGATGGTGTAAGCAGAGGGGTTAACCTTTTCTTTAGAGAGACTGATTATGAAGAAAATAATGGCCCAAGCACAGTAACCAATACGTTTGGTGGTAGTGTGAGCTATGGTTACCCTATTGATGAGACTCAGAGAGTTAGTTTTTCTTTTGGGTATACGAACACTGAAATACTTCAGTCTAGCAATTTGGTTTATATCGCAGAAATACTCGATTTTTTACAGGATCAGAGTGATTTCGACGTATTTACTTCATCTGCATCATGGAACAGGAGCACCCTGAATAGGGGGCTTTTTCCCGACCGAGGCGCATCACAGAGTTTGCAGTTACAAATTAGTGTTCCCAATATCAGTGAGCTTGAATATTACAAGTTGACTTATAATGGTCAGCGCTATTTTTCGGTTAAGAATGGTTGGGCGCTGAGGTTACGTACTGAACTGGGTTATGGCGGGGCATATGGTAGTTCTGATAGCTTGCCATTTTTTCAAAACTATCGCTCCGGTGGTTTTGGATCTGTGCGGGGGTATCGAAGCAACACCTTGGGGCCTCAAAGCTCCGAAGTGGCCTTGGTTGATGCAACTACCGATTTTGACGCTGAGCAGCTTTGTATCGAAAACGTAGTTAGAAATGGGAATGTTGAATGCTTGGTGGATACAGATCCTTTTGGAGGGAATTTATTGGTCGAAGGTAGCGTTGAACTGATTTTCCCTGCGCCTTTTGTGAAAGATCGACGCTCCTTACGCACCGCGTTTTTTATAGATGCTGGCAACGTGTTTGATACAAACAGGTTGCAGTATGATTTGGCTAGCGATGCTTTTACCGGTCGATCTAATAATTTTGATGTTGGGGCCTTGAGATATTCAGTCGGTGTTGGTTTGACCTGGATGACGGCTATAGCCCCTCTTTCTTTCGTTATTGCCAGGCCCTTTGGTAACGAGGACGGGGATAGAACGAAAAGTTTCCAGTTTGAGCTTGGGCGAGTATTTTAAAGCTGTTTCCAAGATTTATTGTAGAGCAATCTCTTAGGTGGGAAAATTGGTGAGATTGCTTAAGGTATTTGAGTAAACGAAACGATTTAGTAACACCTCAGCAAGTTCTGTAACTGTTCAGATTGCGTTCAAATTTGAGTAGAACAAGGCGAAAAATGTGAGTTTATACTTATAAATGATCACTTTTTAACGCTGTTATGCCCGAATTTGAGTGTGATCTGAGTAGTTGCACGATTTATACTGTTATTTTGATTAATACAAAGGAAAGATAGACATGCGTAAATGGGCTTTGGGGTTGGCGGTTGGCTTGGTGCTTTTCACAGGAGTGTCTTCTGCAGCGGATAAAAAATTTGCCGTAGTCGATGTTCAAAAGGCTATGCGCTCTGCCGACAAGGTAAAAGAGATTGAGTCAAAACTTAAAAAAGAGTTTTCGGCTGAACAGAAGAAAATTGTAGAACTCAAAAATAAAATTACCGCGCTGAAAGAGCAGCAACAACGTGACTGGGCCATCATGGGTGATGGAGAAAAGCGTAAGCTGCAGGAAGACGGCATGAAGGTTACCAATGAGCTTAAGGCTTTAAGCCAAGAGTCGCAGCGCCGGCTTCAGTCTCGACAGCAGGAATTATTGCAGCCGGTAGTAGGCGATGCACAGGATGCAATTAAGGAAATCATGAAGGAAGAAGGCTATGACGTGGTGTTTCGTCGAGAGGCATTGGTGGAGTTTGATCCTAAAATGGATATCACTCTTAAGGTAACGTTGAAGCTGAACGAGAAAAATAAGTAACTATTCAGCTCACGCTCAAATTTGAACGCAATCTGAACAGTTACAGAGTTCATTGAGGTGTTGCAAAAATAAGTAATTTTCTGCGCGCGCTTAAACCGCAAAAGTTACAAGTACGGAACGGTATAGACACTTATACAGATAAGTGAATAGTTGAGAGCTTTGACGGCAAAGTTGGTAATTAAGAGCGAATATTTGTGAGCACACTAAAGACCAGCCCCATTACCTTAGGGTATATTTCTGAGTACCTAGATGCGGAATTAGTTGGGTGTGCCGATAAGGTTATTATCGGACTATCCACTCTTCATTCAGCCAGTTCGGATCAGCTGAGTTTCTTGGCTAATTCAAAGTACATCCAGAGTTTGAAGGACACTTCAGCGGGTGCGCTTATTCTCTCCCAAAAAAATCTTGCCAGCTGCCCATGTGATGCGCTGGTAATGGATGATCCCTATTGGGGTTATGCACGCGCATCCAGGCTATTCAGAAACGATGATCATCAACCTGGTGTGCATCCAGCAGCAATTATTGCTGACTCAGCCACTATTCCTGCTTCGGCTTCCATTGCCCCAGGCGTAGTCATTGAAGAGGGTGTTGTATTAGGAGAGGGTGTGATTATCGGGCCTGGTTGCGTGCTGGGGAAGCACGTGAGGCTTGGAGATGAGTGTCACTTGTACGCGAATGTGACCCTCTATCACGGCGTGGAAATGGGGAGTCAATCTATTATTCACAGCGGTTCAGTAATTGGGGCAGACGGTTTTGGTTATGCCCCCCACGAGGGGTGCTGGGAAAAAATAGAGCAATTCGGCTCAGTGAGAATAGGGCAAGGCGTGGAGATCGGCGCAAATACCACCATTGATCGAGGTGCTTTGGATGACACCGTCATTGGTGATGGCGTTATCATTGATAATCAAATTCAGATTGGACATAACGTAGTCATCGGCGATTACTCTGCCGTAGCGAGTTCCACGGCTATTGCGGGTAGCACTAAAATAGGAAGATATTGTACTATAGCCGGCGCAGTGGCGATTGCAGGGCATGTAGATATTGCGGATAACGTCCATATAAAAGGGATGAGTATGGTTAGCAAAAGCATTGCAGAGCCGGGTGTATACGCTTCGGGCACTGGCGGTGTTATGGTAAATCGCGAATGGCAGAAAAATGCGGCGCGTTTTCGAAAGTTAAATGCCTTGGTTGAGCGTGTTTCAGTCTTGGAAAAAAAATTATCCCAAGCTAA
Source organism: Pseudomonadales bacterium (assembly GCA_016763235.1). GTDB lineage: Bacteria > Pseudomonadota > Gammaproteobacteria > Pseudomonadales > UBA3067 > UBA3067. The sequence continues at coordinate 3,521 of JAESUE010000029.1, read as the reverse complement.
CAGTTAGTTTTGGCGATTTAAGCAAGATGCCTGCTATCTGGTATTGGATGTTCTAGTTAGCGAGCCAAGCGTTTGTTATGCCGTTCGAAGAAAAAACAGTATAGACTTGAGAGAATGATCACGGGTTGTTTATTTTTGCCGATGAGAGATGAAAATTGTATAAGGGAGCTAATAGCTCCGATACTTAACGTCCGTTCTTGTCGGGGAAGCAACAAATTTTTAGCGTTAAATATAGGTGCTAGGTTTTATTCATGATGGATATAAATGAAATACGAGAATACCTTCCCCAGCGGTATCCGTTTCTTTTGGTTGATAGAGTTTTAGAGTTGGAGCTAGGGGAGTCTATTGTTGCGTATAAAAATATGACCTTTAATGAATCCGTATTCCAAGGACACTTTCCTGATCACCCCGTTTTTCCTGGTGTGATGATCATTGAAGCCATGGCGCAAACTGCTGGGCTTCTTGGCTTTAAAACGATGGATAAAAAGCCAAGCGAAGGGTCTATCTATCTTTTTGTTGGCGTAGACAATGCTCGATTTAAAAGGCAGGTGATTCCTGGTGATCGGCTAATGATGAAAGCAAAAATTTTAAATGAAAAGCGCGGTATTTGGAAATTTGAGTGCGAAGCTTCTGTTGATGGTGAGCTTGCTGCTAGAGCAATAATTATGTGTGCGGATAGGAAGGCCTGAGCTTGATTCATCCACAGGCAATTGTAGACTCTAAAGCCGAGATTGATGAAGGTGTTGAAATCGGCCCGTGGAGCTTGATTGGTCCAAGTGTGAGAATCTCTAAAGGTACTCGTGTAGCTTCTCACGTTGTGATTAAGGGGCCAACAGAGATAGGGCAGAACAATCGTATCTTTCAGTTTTCTTCTATTGGTGAAGATTGCATGGATCTCAAATACAACGGTGAGCCGACTCGCTTGGTTATTGGAGATAACAACCAAATCCGAGAATGTGCCACGATTCATCGTGGCACAGTGCAAGATCAGGGTTTGACCCAGATCGGTAGCGATAATCTCATTATGGCCTATGTTCATATCGCGCACGACTGCGTGGTGGGCAATAATATTATTCTGGCAAATAATACCGCACTGGCTGGTCATGTAGAGGTTGGAGATGCTGTTATTTTTGGTGGTTTCTCGCGCGTGCATCAGTTTTGTCAAATTGGTGCTCACAGCATGTCAGCCATTAATAGCGTTATTGTTAAGGATGTACCGGCTTACGTGATGGTTAGTGGTGATACCGCCTCTGCTCATGGAATGAATTTTGAGGGCATGAGACGAAAAGGCTTCTCGCAAGAAGAAATCTCTGATCTGCGGCAGGCATACAAGATTGTTTATCGTCAGAAGAATACCATTGCCAAGGCCATAGAACTTCTCAAAGAACAATATTCTGGTAGCGCCAAAGTACAGATTTTTATCGAGTCACTGGAAAAAAGTGAGCGTGGCATTACCCGTTAATGTCTAATACTGGAAGTGCGCTGTTGTTCTGCGCAGGATTGAGACACTTTAATGAAAAATCAAACTCCTGATATGAACTTGCCAAATACCCCTTCTACCCCGAACTCTTTTCTTACAATAGGAATAGTGGTGGGGGAAATGTCTGGTGATACGCTGGGCGTTGGCCTAATGCGTGAAATCAAAAAACACTATCCTCACGCTCATTTTGTGGGAATTGGCGGTGACAAAATGATTGCGGAAGGCTTTCATAGCCTTTTTCCTATGGAAAGACTGGCAGTCATGGGGATTGTTGATGTTCTGAAACGTTTACCCGAACTATTGGGAATCAGAAAAAAACTTCGAAAACTCTTTTTAACCTATCCTCCTAATGTTTTTATTGGTATTGACGCGCCAGATTTTAATCTGAATCTTGAGAGCGCTCTGCACGCGGGCGGCGTAAAGACGGTTCATTATGTTAGCCCCTCCGTTTGGGCTTGGCGGCAAGGGCGAATCAAAAAAATTGCCAAGGCAGTAGATCTGATGTTAACGCTGCTGCCATTCGAAGCGCGTTTTTATGAAAAACACGATGTACCTGTTCGTTTTGTTGGCCATCCCTTGGCAGATTGTATTCCTCTGGAAAAAGCCGAGAAAACAGCGCGGCTTTCCTATGGTTACGCGGAAAATCAACGCCTAATCGCCGTTTTGCCGGGTAGCCGTTCCAGTGAAATCAAATACATGGCTCCGGTTTTCATAGAAGCAATTAAATGGTGTTTACAGCATCAGCCCGACCTTGAGTTTATTATTCCTGCCGCGAACGCAGCAAGAAAAATCCAACTCCTACAGTTAATGAATGATGAAACACAATCTTTGCCTATTCGTATTGTAGAAGGGCAGGCCCATGAGGTGATGGCGGCCAGTGATGCGGTACTTGTTGCTTCAGGTACGGCCACTTTAGAAGCCATGCTGCTTAAAAAACCGATGGTGGTGGCATATCGGTGGCATGCTTTTACGCATGCAATTATTTCCCGCATGATAAAAACAGCGCATATATCCTTGCCGAACCTGTTGGCAGGCAAGGAGCTAGTGCCGGAGCTTATTCAAGACCAGGTGACTGCTGAGCGGCTTGGAGCGACTTTATTGAATGTTATGACTGCTGAAAATGAACAGATACTGCTGGAAGAATTTTCAGCAATTCATCACGTGCTGCGCAGAGATGGTGATTGCCTTGCCGCTGAAGCAGTACTGAAATTGATAGGTAAATTGTGACTAGCAGTGAAAGCAAAGCGCGTGAATTAGCACGATACCACCAGCGAATTCGTGATGACTATGACGCACAGTTTGCAGCGGGTAAAATTATTGCCGGTTTGGATGAAGTTGGGCGAGGGCCACTGTTGGGGGCTGTTGTGGCGGCTGCGGTTATTTTAAACCCAGAAAAGCCCATCATCGGCCTAACGGACTCTAAAAAGTTGTCAGAGAAGCGCCGTAATGCTTTGGCAATAGAAATTAAGGAGAAGTCTTTGGCGTGGTCTCTTGGGCGCGCCGAAGTAGAAGAGATCGATAGCATAAATATTCTCCATGCTAGCTTATTGGCGATGAAACGTGCGTTTCAGTCGCTTTCATTAGCTGAGTCTGTCACGGTAGATTTAGCGATGGTGGATGGCAATCGTTCCCCTGATTTGGATTGCGCGGTTAAAACAGTGGTGAAAGGTGATTTGATCATTCCCGCTATCAGTGCGGCCTCAATTTTGGCAAAGGTGGCAAGGGATCAGGAAATGCTCGAACTGCACGAACAGTACCCTGAGTATGGAATCGCACAGCATAAGGGCTACCCGACGAAGTTTCATCGTGAAGTTTTAGAGAGACTTGGTCCGCTGCCGATACATCGCCGCTCTTTTGGGCCGGTTAAAAAGCTGCTGAGCTGATTGACTTCAGGTTTTCATCTGGCAATTTGTTGGTTTAAGTTTTTCGTGCCGTTTTGGTAACACCTCAGCGAACTCTGTAACTGTTCAGGTTGCGTTCAAATTTGAGCAGAACAAGGCGAAAAATGTGAGTTTATAGGTATAAATGATCATTTTTTAAC
>JAESUE010000344.1 GCA_016763235.1 Pseudomonadales bacterium | reverse complement strand
GGATTCTCTGAATCTTCCCCCTTTCTTATTTCACTTGTTTTTACACGTCCACATTAGGAGAGCCTCGTTTTCATGGCGGAACAAAGCTACAACGCAGAATCCATAGAAGTCCTCAGCGGCCTTGATCCGGTGCGCAAACGCCCCGGTATGTACACCGACACCAGTCGCCCCAACCACCTTGCCCAAGAGGTGATTGATAATGGCGTAGATGAAGCCGTCGCGGGGCACGCCACAAAAATCTCCGTGCGTCTCTACAAAGATAGTTCGCTGGAGGTGGAAGACGATGGGCGAGGTATGCCCGTGGATATTCACCCTGAAGAGGGTATTAGCGGCGTCGAGCTGATATTGACTCGCCTACATGCCGGTGGAAAGTTCTCGAATAAAAATTACCAGTTCTCTGGTGGCTTACACGGCGTTGGGGTTTCCGTGGTGAACGCCCTCTCTCATATGCTGGAAGTGACCATCAAACGTCACGGTAGCATCTATCGACAAAGCTATCGCGATGGTGAAAAAGCCAGCGAACTCACCATCATCGATACCTGCAAAAAGCGTGAAACCGGCACCCTTATTCGTTTCCTGCCCAATCCAAAATATTTCGACAGCCCTAAGTTTTCCGTTGCCCGCCTCAAACACGTGCTTAAAGCTAAAGCGGTATTATGTTCAGGCTTGGAAATTTTATTTTGGGATGAAGAAAGTGGTGAGAGTGAGCGGTGGGTTTACGCCGACGGCATCCAAGATTACCTTATTGAAGCCTGTGATGGTTATGAGCGCTTGCCAAACGCGCCGTTTTTTAGTGAGCAGTCTGGCAATGAAGAAGCCGTTAGCTGGGCTGTTTGTTGGTTGCCGGAAGGCGGAGAGCTGCTGCAAGAAAGTTATGTAAACCTGATTCCCACCGGCCAAGGTGGTACCCATGTGAATGGCCTGCGCACCGGTTTATTGGAAGCCATGCGAGAGTTCTGTGAATTCCGTAATTTATTGCCCCGTGGTGTAAAGCTGGCTCCAGAGGATATCTGGGATCGTTGCGCTTTTGTTTTATCTGCAAAGCTGCAAGAACCACAATTTTCTGGCCAAACCAAAGAACGCCTTTCCTCTCGCCAATGCGCTCCTTTTGTTTCTGGCGTGGTCAAAGATGCCTTCAGCTTATGGTTAAACGAACACACCGATATTGCAGACCTGCTTGCTGAGCAAGTCATCAATAGCGCTCAAAGCCGACTGCGCGCCAGCAAAAAAGTCGTGCGGAAAAAGGTAAGTGGAGGCCCCGCCTTACCTGGAAAGCTGGCTGATTGTAGCAGCCAAGATCCGAAGCAGGGAGAGTTGTTTCTGGTGGAAGGAGACTCCGCCGGAGGCTCCGCAAAACAAGCCCGAAACCGCATCAACCAAGCCATCATGCCCTTGCGTGGGAAAATATTAAACACCTGGGAGGTGGACTCCCAGCAAGTGCTCGCCTCTCAGGAAGTCCACGACATCGCTGTCGCAATCGGCTTGGAACCTGGCGACGATGAACTCAGCAAACTGCGCTACCACAAAGTATGCATTCTCGCAGATGCCGACTCCGACGGCCTGCACATCGCCACCTTGCTTTGTGCCTTATTCCTCCGCCACTTCAAAGCACTGGTTGCTGCCGGTCATGTCTATGTAGCCATGCCACCGCTATACCGTATCGATATCGGGAAAGAAGTGTATTACGCACTAGACGACGACGAAAAAAATGGCGTACTCGATCGCATTGCTGCAGAAAAGAAAAGAGGCCAAGTCAACGTACAGCGCTTCAAAGGCCTGGGTGAAATGAACCCCCTGCAACTACGTGAAACCACCATGGACCCCGACACCCGAAGGCTCGTACAACTCACCATTGAAGATAATGACGGCACCCAGCAGTTGATGGATATGCTGCTCGCGAAAAAACGCGCGGGAGATAGAAAAAACTGGTTGCAGAGCAAAGGGGATTTGGCGGAGGTTTAGTTTTGCTGTTATTTTCAGGAAAAGTGGCTGGCTCTGTTTCCATTTGCGGTGATAGTAATGAATCAAAATACTCCCTGAATAAGATTGAAGTAAGGTCTAGTGGTGGGCAGTTAGCAAATACAAAAATTCGTGGAAAAATCGTAGATATGATGGGAAAAACCCAAGACGGGAGCCGCCTCTGTGCTCAACCTTGAGGGCATAAATGATCGCTTGAAACTAATAACAAATATTTTTTTATTGTTATTACAATTTATATCATTAGCGGCCTATTTTGGGATGCTTAGCTCTAGGAAGAACTTTGAAGAAATAAGTAGTAACTTGTACCCCGATAGCAATAACCTGATGAATAGCTTCTTTGCTGAGTATTTAGTCACGTACCCAGCTTTTGTCATCGTACTGCTTGTATTTGTGTGCAGTATTATAAAGGAGACACGTATAAGCGCTCGTGCAAGTAAAATACGCATTAACGTGGTTGTACTCCTGATTATGGCGATCGTATTCGGATCAGCATCGTATAATGTGTTTTCTCCAATTGGTTTTTCTGGTTAGTAGTGGGTATCGTTGTAATCGCCAAGCAATCCATGCACTTCTTGACTACCATTAAAACTCAAGTTTCGGAGTTCAGATTTGCGGCAAAATACGACATCAATCACGAGGTACCCAACCTACGGAATTTTCTATGCCATTTTTAACTTCGAAACTTGAGTTAAAGCAATTGAAGTCGAGTGCCATAAGAGGTTGATAATGAGTTTTCTATCGAAACAACAAATCTGTATGTACCTGAGTGTCGTTTTATTATTCGTTGTTCAGAGTTCTATGGCAGGGGATTTTCCTTTGAGGGACCGTTACCCCGATGTGCCTTACATCACGCTTGGCGATCTTTCTCAGCAATATGAGAATGTACAAATTATTGATGTACGAAGCACGCTTGAATTTGGTGTTATCCATATTGCCAAAGCGATCAATATTCCACTTTCTAATTCGAGATTTGTAGAGCGGCTTAATAACAATCGGAAGGCAAACCCAAACCAAAAAATAATTTTGTATTGCAATGGGCACAGTTGCAGTAAAAGTTATAAAGCAACAAAGAAGGCCTTGGCTGCAAACATTGCTAATGTGTATGCCTTTGATGCCGGAGTGTTTGACTGGACGCAGGCATTCCCTGAGAAAGCATCGCTTATGGGGCAGGTTCCTGCCGATTTGAGTAAAGTTATTCCGAAAGCTGATTTTACTGCGGTATTAAGAGATTATGACTCGTTGTACGCACTGAGCCAGAATAAACATGTGTTGGTGGTTGATACGCGAGATAAATCACAAAGGGAGTACACACCTCCTTTTCCTAATGTACAGCACATTCCTCTCAGCCTTCTGCGGATGAAATTGTTTCAGGGTGAATTTAAAAACACCCCGCTTATTTTTATTGATTCCGTTGGTAAACAGGTGCGCTGGTTGCAGTATTATTTAGAGCAGTTCTCGTATAAAAATTATTTATTTTTAAAAGGTGGGGTTGTGTCTGTTTCACAAAAAAGTTGACACTCCTTTTTGGTAACTACTCAGCTCACGCTCAAATTTGGGCAGTTGAAGGGTTCGCTGAGTAGACGCCATTTTTGCTTAGAATTATTTTATAAGCCGCTGCCAAAATGATGAACCAGAGAATGCTTATGCAGCACTCTCAGTCATTTAACATGCCACGAATATTGCTAAGGTGCGCGTGCGCGACAGCGTCTTTTTCTTCTTGAGGTTTGCTTTCACCTCGGCCTTCCCAGCGTAAATCATCTTGCGGTAATTCATCAAGAAAACGGCTGGGAGTGCAGTCGTTTTTTTCTCCATATTGTCGTCGCTCTTGTACCAGTGTTATTGATAAAGCGCGTTGTGCGCGGGTGATACCCACATAAAATAAGCGGCGTTCTTCGTCAATAGTCTCTTCTTCGATGCTGGTGGCGT
>JAESUE010000343.1 GCA_016763235.1 Pseudomonadales bacterium | reverse complement strand
TTAAGCCCTCATCTGCCAGCCAGAGCATTGCGGCGAGACAGGCTTGGTGTCTTCGGCTATGCAAGCCAAAGTCATCCAGCTCATCGGGGCCAATTATTTGGTCAACAAGAAGGTCTGAATTGCAGGGGAAGGCATCGTAAAGGGTCTGGAGTGTTAGGGCGCTGTCTTTACAGAAATCATCAATATGAATATCTAACATAAAAGTTCTTGGTAATATCAAATGTAAGTTTTGAAAGGGTTCGAGAGAAAGAAACCCATTATTTCTCGTAACACCCAAGCTCGCGCTCAAATTCATGCATAACAGCGTTAAAAAATAATCATTTAGGCGTATAAACTCATATTTTCTGCCTTGTTCTGCTCAACTTTGAACGCAATCTGAAGAGTTGCCGAGTTTGCTGAAGTGTTACTATTTCTCTTGATGATAGCAGCTAAGCAACGGTTTTGATTAAACTGTGATATGTTGATGCGTTATTGTTGAACGGTGGGAATTGTTTTCCTCAATGCTCGAAGTCTGGGAGATCGTCATGTTACATAACCTGCACCCAGAGCAAGTGGGTATGTTGGATAAATTGCCAGATGATAAACACGTTTTTCTTCTTACTCGCCACTCTATTCGGGAGCTTTCTGAGACGGATGCGGTGAGTTATAAGCTACCATTAACGCCAGAGGGCGTCGAACTTGCTCGATGCTGGGGTAAAACGTTAAAACGGCCTCTGCACTGTGTTTATTCAAGCCCGGTTGCTCGTTGCGTTGATACGGCCAGCCACATGCTTGATGGTGCGGAGCATGGCGCTGATATTAAGATGGATATGATTTTAACGGAGCCCGGTTGTTTCGTTCAGGATATCATTAAGGCGGGACCGGTTTTTCTGGCTGAAGGCCCATTGGGCTTTCTCAACAAGCATATCAATGAAGCTATTGAAGGCACGATTAGTGCCGCAGAGGGAACGGCCCGTTTGTTTCGTTTGATGATTGATAATATCGGCCCCTCGGGGCAGCTCAGCTTGTTCGTTACCCATGATACTGTTTTAGCCACTGTTGTTTATTATCTCTTTGGAGAGAAATGTCTCACGCAAGCGCACTGGCCCTGGATGATGGAAGGTGCGTTTATATGGTTCGATGAAAATAAGGTGCACTGGTTATGGCGGGGGAAGTACGCCACTAAAATGCTTCCGGTTTACGAGCATCAAGACAATAATTAGGAAGACTATCCGTTTATGGCACTCGCATTATCTGTAAAAAACCTTAAAAAGCGCTATAAAGGAGGCGTAGAGGCATTAAAAGGCATTACTTTTGAGGTTGAACAGGGGGATTTTTTTGCCTTGCTCGGCCCAAATGGCGCGGGTAAATCAACTGCGATTGGCATTATTAGCTCCCTCATGAATAAATCGGAAGGTTCCGTAGAAATTTTTGGGCATGATATAGATGTTTCTTTGTCCAAGGCCAAAAAAGAAATTGGCTTGGTGCCTCAAGAGTTTAATTTTAACCAGTTTGAAACCGTCTATAGCATTCTGATTACCCAGGCTGGTTACTATGGGATCCCCGCAAGCCGAGCCAAAGTAAATACAGAAAAATATCTGCGGGCTTTGGGTTTATGGGAAAAGCGTGACAGCCCCTCTCGAATGCTTTCAGGTGGCATGAAGCGGCGTTTAATGATTGTTCGTGCTTTGATTCATGAGCCAAAACTACTTATTCTCGATGAGCCTACTGCGGGTGTCGATATTGAGTTGCGGCGCACCATGTGGACATTTTTAGAAGACCTGAACAAGAAAGGCACAACGATTATTCTCACAACACACTACCTAGAAGAAGCGGAAAGCCTTTGTAGAACCATCGCTATCATCGATGAGGGGAAAATCATCCGAAATGGATCGATGTCCTCCCTCTTAAAACAATTAAATGTAGAAACACTTGTGCTCGACTTGAAAGAGCCTCTTTCAGAGGCTCCCAAACTGGATGGTTATGTTTGCTCAAGAGTCAATGACTACACTCTAAATGTGGAAGTTGATATAGAAGAGGGGGTAAACAAGCTGTTTGCTTTGCTTACCGAGCGAGGAATTAAAGTGACGAGCTTGAGGAATAAAGCAAATCGACTGGAAGAGTTATTTATTCGTTTGGTTAATAAGCAAGATACTTTCTCACCCTGAGAAAACAATGTTTATTGAGTAAGTTTTACAGTCACAATCAAATAAATAGAAATAATATTTTATGAATCGCACCGAAATAGCTATCGCACTTTTTACCTTAGTGCATAAAGAAATCCGACGTTTCATGCGCATATGGGTGCAAACATTAGTCCCTCCCGCTATTACCATGACGCTTTATTTTGTCATATTTGGTAATTTGATTGGCAGCAGAATCGGTGAAATGGGCGGTTTCGACTACATGCAGTATGTGGTTCCCGGATTAATTATGATGTCTGTTATTACCAACTCTTATGCTAATGTCGCTTCGTCTTTTTACAGCCATAAATTTCAACATTGTGTTGAAGAAATTTTGGTTTCCCCGATGCCTAACTGGGTTATTCTGTTCGGTTTTGTGATTGGCGGCGCAGTGCGTGGGATTTTGGTGGGTATTCTGGTTTCGTTGTTATCATTGTTTTTTACAAAGTTACAGGTTGATAATTTATTTGTCACTATTTTGGTGATAATTTTGACAGCCTTGTTGTTTGCATTGGCTGGTTTTATTAACGGAATTTTTGCAAACAAGTTTGATGATATTGCCATTATTCCTACATTTATACTTACCCCGCTCACCTATCTTGGTGGCGTTTTCTATTCCTTAGACTTGTTGCCAGATTTCTGGCGGGCAGTCTCAATGGTGAACCCTATTGTGTATATGGTGAATGCGTTTCGTTATGGAATATTAGGCGTGTCGGATGTAGACGTATACTTCTCCATTGGCATGATCGGTTTTTTCGTGGTCATTTTTACCGTATTTTCTTTGTGGCTGCTAAACCGTGGCGTCGGTATTCGGCAGTAATAAAAGCCCATCAATGCCAATCTTTAGCGTGCTTGTTGGCATAAACGACTAGAATCAGATATTGACGTATATTAAACGTAGGTAACTATTTAGTTAACTCACGCTAAAATTCGTGCGTCACGGTCTTAAAAAATGATCATTTATGGTGTAAACGCACATTTTTCACCTTGTTCTGCTCAAATTTGAATGCCATCTGGATGGTTATACTTAAAAAACTGGAACTACAGAGTGCACTCTAAAGATAATCTCCCTCTGGGAAAACCAACAGAATATATTAGTACCTATATGCCGTCTTTGTTATGTGGGATTTCACGTAATGAAGGGCGTGCGCTGCTAGGTATTTCAACGGATGACATGCCATTCAAAGGCATGGATTTATGGAATGCGTATGAGCTGTCTTGGCTTGAGCCTTCGGGTAAACCAGTTGTTGCCATTGCAGAAATAGAAGTACCTGCTAGTTCTCCTGTAATGGTGGAATCCAAGAGTTTAAAGCTCTACCTCAATTCATTTTGCCATACGCCATTTAAAAGTCGTCATGAGGTTGGTTCAACGATTGAAATGGATTTATCTGTACTCGTTCAGTCTTCTGTGATGGTGCGTATTATTACGCCAGATGAAAGTCTTCATACCTTCGCGAGAGCAAAAGCTCCTGGCTTATGTATCGATAGAGAAGAGATTGAAACAGATATTTATGAGCTTGACGCAACACTCCTGCAGCTTGAGGTGGTGAGCGGTCATGTGACTGAGGTATTGCATAGTCATTTACTGCGTTCAAACTGTCCAGTGACGGGCCAACCAGACTGGGCTACCCTCGTTGTCGAATACACAGGTAGTAAGATCAACCACCAGAGTTTGCTGAAATATATTATATCGTATCGCAACCACGATGGTTTTCATGAGCAGTGTGTTGAGCAAATCTTTATGGATATTAAGCAGTGTTGCAGGCCGCAAAGTTTAAGCGTTTTTGCGCGATACACCCGCAGGGGTGGTATCGATATCAACCCTTATCGCTCGGACTCTCAGGTTTTGGCGGCGAATTTCTCTACCTTTAGGCAGTAGCTATACTGTCAAAGAGAGGGCGTTACCTTGTTGTAACCTGGTTTGTTGTATTACAAGCTGCCTATTTTTAGTCGCCCTTGCACTGCGCAAAATGAAGCGGAGCTATAAACAGCCGGTACGCATAAAAAATCTAGGCCTACCTTCTTGTATTCAAAGTTTAATTTCGGAATAAGTGCGGGGAAGAAACCTCCCCCATCGATTTTTTTATACCCATCAATAAATCCGGCCGTAAACCCTAGGCAGCCCTTGCTGAATCGGAAGGGTTGATAACAGCGTTTCACTGACAATGCGGCATGTCGTGAGTTCTCCCAATGGCTATTTTTAAAGGAGGTAAACAGAACGCCGAAGGTGGATTTTGTCTGGGTGTCGAACTCTACTTCGAAGCCGGTAGTATTGTGGCTCTCATTGTAAGTTTGATTATTTTGGAAGTGTTTGGACCACCCCCCAATTTGTAAGTATGCCGAGGCTGAATGGGCGTTGCTGGCAGAAAGTAACAGCCAGGCGCAAAGAGCTAATGTCTTGTACATCCTTATACCTTAAATTTAGAAATGCTTAGATATTTCGCCGCTTTCGAAAGCTGTGGTATTCAGCTTGGTTTCCTTGATGCGGCGGGTAGAATTTTCGTAAAGTGACTATTATTTAGGTATAGCAGGAAGAT
>JAESUE010000342.1 GCA_016763235.1 Pseudomonadales bacterium | reverse complement strand
TGAGCTGAATAGTTACAAAAGTACAAGCGATGGCTTTAACTGATTGTTAGTTATAACGTCGTTTGTACTTATTCTTCAACCTCTTGCAAGAAAATTTTTCGAGGCTATTTCTGTATGAGCTTATTATATAAATAGGCTTATGATTAAGTTTTTTCTGGTGTGCTTTTAATTTTAACTTCTTTTTGGTGGTTTCTTTAGTTCCTCATGCCAACTGACCCGCAGTTACGCCTTTCCTACTTATTTATTCACCTACGTCACCACGTGATGCCACATGGTAAAAGCCGCTGGCCAATTCGATTTATAGCGGCCTCTTCATTTTAACGGCACAACTGAGATGTGTGCGATCGCAAGATTTGAACCTGTTTATTTTATTAGCGCACCTATGTCACCACCTATAGTGATGACATAACCCTAAGTTTAGTCACCATCGAAATACACTTTCTCTTCGGGAATTTCAGATTCCTTGGCGCACACATTTTGGATAGCAGACTCAACTATATCAATGCCTTTTTTCAGATTCTCGTCACTAATAATTAATGGACAAAGGAACTTCACGACATGATCATCGGCACCACTGGTTTCAATAATGAGCCCTTTTTTAAAGGCGTTACTGGTGATTTTTCCTGCAATATCTCCATTGACGCAATTAATACCTTGAAACATGCCTCGCCCTTTAGCGGTAAAGTTACCTTCACCATACTCGCTAACAATACTTTCAAGTCGCTCGGAGATATACCGACCTTTTCGCTTTATTTCATCGGAGAACTGGCTGTCAGACCAGTAATTATCGATAGCAGCTTTGGCCGTCACAAAAGCCAAATTATTACCTCGAAAAGTCCCGTTATGCTCACCTGGTTTCCATTGATCCAATTCTGGCTTCATTAGCACCACGGCAAAAGGCAGGCCGTAGCCACCTAAGGATTTGGATAGAGTAATAATGTCCGGCTCAATACCCGCTTCCTCAAAACTGAAATAATCACCAGTGCGCCCGCAACCAGCCTGAATGTCATCAATAATGAGTAATAAGCCGTGCTTTTTACAGACAGTTTGCAGGTTTTGCAGCCATTCAATACTGGCAGCATTAATACCACCTTCACCTTGAACGGTTTCCACAATCACCGCAGCGGGTGAGTTGATACCGCTACTGGAGTCGGACAACACCTTATCCAAATATTCTGTGGTATCGATGTTCTCACCCAAGTAGCCATCATAGGGCATACGGTGCGTACCGCTCAAGCTCACACCAGCCGCATCTCGATGATGAGAGTTCCCAGTTGCCGCCAAGGCGCCCAAGCTCACACCATGGAAGCCATTGGTAAAGGTAACGATGTTTTGCTGGCCAGTCACATTGCGCGCGAGCTTCATCGCAGCCTCTACCGCATTGGTGCCGGTAGGGCCGGTGAACTGCACCATGTACTCCATGTTACGAGGCTTTAAGATTTTGTCATTAAAGGCCTGTAAAAATTCCCCTTTGGCCTTAGTGTGCAGATCCAAACCGTGTGTAATGCCATCACTCTGAATGTAATCGAGTAATAGTTCTTTGAAAATCGGGTTGTTGTGGCCGTAATTCAGGGTTCCAGCTCCGGCCAAAAAATCCAAATACTGATTGCCATCCTCGTCCCACATCAACTCGCCTTTGGCGCGATGAAAGACGCGAGGAAATGCACGCGCGTAACTCTGTACTTCGGACTCAATTTCATAAAAAATTTTCATACTAATTCTTTTACTCTTGGTTAGCTATGCGAATTAAAAGGTCCGATACGCACAAGCGCTTCAGAGTCGTGTAGCCCGAAAAAATGGGTATCCTTATCCATCCATCCTGATGATTGAAAACCTGCTGACTGCGCCTTCGCCAGGCTTTTAAATAAAGCCCAGGACGCGTGGTTATTTTCGGTTATGGTAGTCTCTAAATAAGCAATATCTATGCAGTGGGCGCGAGCAAGAATGTGCGTCAACATGCGGGATGCCAGACCGAGCCCTCTGGCCTTCTCGGCAACGGCCACCTGCCAAACAAACAAGGTGTCGGGACGTTCTGGTATGGCATACCCAGAGATAAACCCAACCAAAGCTCCATTCATCTCGGCAACGACCGAGGTATTAGCAAAGTGGCTGCACTGAAGGAAATTGCAATAACTGGAATTTATATCCAGCAGCGGACAACTCTCAATTAAACGAAACACCGCCATACCGTCTTCGAGCGTGGGCGACCTAAGTACAACATTTTCTAAACCGGGCAAAAAAACCTCCAAATCTGACCCTGCATATTTAGATGACTAAATAATCCCAGGGAGTGAAAAAACAAGTGGAAAAAACTAAGAAGGAACTAAGAAGGAACTAAGAAGGAACTAAGAAGGAACTAAGAAGGAACTAAGAAGGAACTAAGAAGGAACTAAGAAGACTATAAGAACCAACCAAACTAAGAACTAGGGGGTCAAGTCATGAATTAGCATGTTTTTAACTTTCGATAGCTTTTTATTTTCAATTACAGCTCTTTCCAAATTTCTTATAGCGTGACCAACGCCCGATATATGCGTCATTCCAAACGCCGGACTGATTTCATTTAAGGCATGCTTCCCCACTTCGCGACTTAAAAATAAAGCCATCCACCTGGGTATATTCTCAGCCCCTCGGCCTCGGGCTGAGATGTAAATGCTTTTTTCTTCCACATGCATCTGCCGCGCGACTGTCGATACAATAGTGGGTATCTCTGGCAGTTGATCTTGAAGCTCATTAAAATGCGGTCGGTTTGTATCTGTTTTTCTCAGCACACTTTCTATAAATTCATCACCCCCTAACACCGCTTTTAAATTACCTTTACCATAGAAGGCCAACATTTCTTCATCAACGCCTAGCTCTACAAAGCGCCGGTAGGCCTGGTAGCGATTTTTTTTACCCAAAAGCTGGTAACTAACATCACGATTTAACCACGATGGCGATGGGCTTTTATTCAGGTAGGCGGGGTAGCTTGACCATGGATAGGTCGCCAGATCAGCGACTAAAGGGCGTGTCATATCAACCGGATTTCGATGTATATAGCGAGTAAGCTGAGGCAAGTACGCATCGCTCTCCACTAAGACTGCCTTGAAGCGCCCACGAAACAGCGGGCCATCGGTGCTTTTAAGGCGGTTATAACGTTGAGTGTATACACCATTCACATGCCTCATGCAGCGTGACAAGTTGCCTAATGGCGTTTTAATCAACAAATGGTAGTGATTTCCAATGAGGCAATAAGCATGTACTTCCATGCCAAAGCGGCTGCTGGCTTCTTTTATTGTGTCTAGGAATGCTTGGTAATAGACGTCGCTATGAAATATGGTTTGACAACCACGGCCTTGATTCATCACGTGGTAGTATGCATTCGGGTATTCTATTCGCAGGGGTCTAGGCATTCCGAGAGTATAACTGAACAATATATTAACTCAAGTCTTGACCCCTTCTCTTTCCTGCTTGAGCGCCCCCCATGCTCTAAAATCAAGTGCACCACCTTATACTAGAATTCAGTTTTTACTGGATACAAGGGGGGCAAATATTAATAAGCAAGCGCACCGCCCATGCTTCTCGGGTCACTCACTGAAATAAAGCCCCTTTTCCGTTTTATTACCGAGTTTGCATCGCCTATTTTCCATGGGCTTGGAATAATCCCGACATGATTTTTAGACCTTAATACGCTTAGCTGTGCCTCGCTCAGCGCTCCTGGCTCATAAAAAACCTTATTCGGTTTCCATTGATGATGAAAGCGCGGGCTTTTTACTGCACTTGCCAGCGTCATATTATGGTCGACCACATTTATTAACACTTGCAAGGTTGTTGTTATAATGGTGGAGCCTCCTGGCGAACCCGTGGCTAAAAACGGCTGGCCATTTAACGTAACAATAGTGGGAGACATAGAGCTAAGCATTCGCTTATTCGGAGCAATCGCATTCGCTTTATTTCCAAGTAAACCATAGGTGTTTGCAAAACCGGGCTTTATGGAGAAATCATCCATTTCGTTATTGAGAAGAAACCCCGCCCCATCCACCACTATTTTATTCCCATATGCAGTATTGAGGGTTGTTGTCACTGAAACAGCATTTCCCTTTGCATCCATTACCGAATAATGCGTGGTTTCTCGACTCTCCTCCGGCCATGCCCCTGGACCGATCTCATCACTATTGGATGCTTTTTGTACATCAAAATCTGAAAACCGTTGTTTGGCATAAGTCTTATCAATTAATCTTTCAATTGGAACGGGGTAAAAATCAGAATCACCCAAATATTCCGCTCTGTCTGCATACGCACGCCTCTCAGCCTCAATCATCAAATGAAGAGTTTCGTCCTGATTTCGTCGAGATTTATCCAGCACAAATGGCTCTAGCATATTAAGTATTTGCTGCACCAAAATGCCGCCTGAGGAGGGAGGAGGCATTCCCCAAATCTCAAAAGAACGGTAAGTTCCATGAATAGGTTTGCGCCATACAGGCTCATAACTCAGTAAATCGTTATGCGATATTCTCCCATTGCCCTTTTCCATTTCGGCAACAATGAGATCAGCCACTTTGCCTTTATAGAAGCCATCACGACCTTGCGCTGCTATTAATTTAAGCGTCAATGCAAGGTCAGGCTGTTTCCAGATTTCACCCGCTTGATACGTTTTATTCTTTTTTATAAAGCTGCGTGCTGATCCAGCGTATTTCTTGAATTTATCTTGGTGTTTCGAAAACTGGGTTGCTATATCGCTAGGCAAAGGAAAGCCCTCTTCAGCAAGCTTTATCGCCGGGGCAAGTACTTTTTCCCTACTGAAGGTGCCGTGTTTATTAAGCGCCTCTAGTAAGCCAGCAACGCTTCCAGGAATACCGGCAGCCAAATGCGTTTCTGTAGACATACCCGCGATTACAGATCCACTATCGTCTAAAAACATATTTTCCGCTGCAGTACCCGGCGCAGTTTCTCGAAAATCCAGAGCCAGCACCTCCCCTGCCTCAGTGTGCAGCATCATGAAACCACCTCCGCCAAGGTTTCCCGCTGAAGGGTACGTCACTGCCAAAGCGAACCCCATTGCTACCGCTGCATCGACTGCATTGCCGCCCTGTTTCATAATATCTAAGCCCACTTGTGAAGCTAGCATAGAGCGAGAGCTTACCGCTCCCTGCGCTCCCTCTGCAGTGGTTTGAGCCCATACAGAAGCAGGCAAGGTGAAAACTATAATGAGGAGATATTTTTTGGCATGACGAACAACGGAGATCAAACGCTTAAACATTGGGAGTTCCCGAAATAAATAGCTGAACCAGAAAACTGAAAGAGACACTAAATTAGACCATAAAGCGCCCTCGGGCCCAACTGTTTCATGTTTAGTTAGACGGCGCTACTCAGTGAACTCTGTAACTGTTCAAATTTAAGCAAAACACGGCGAAAAACGGGAGTTTATACCTATAAATGATTATTTTTTAACACCCCTATGCACAAATTCTAGCGTGAGCTGAGGTGTTACAGTTAAAACAACTTTTTACGGAAGGAAGGTTTAACCCGTGCATAAGCATTCTGGCCATTGAAAACACGGAAAAAATTCGAAGCAGTAACTTGTCTGCGGGTAGGACAAAGCCTATCGGCTCCAAGAGCTTGAACCGATAATAAAACAAATTTGGTAACTACTCAGCGAACTCTGTAACTGTTCAGATTACGTTCAAATTTGAGCAGTACAAGGCAAGAAATGTGAGTTTATAAGTATAAATGATTATTTCTTAACGCTGTTATGCGCGAATTTGGACGTGA
>JAESUE010000341.1 GCA_016763235.1 Pseudomonadales bacterium | reverse complement strand
GGCAGAGTCTACTTTTGGGGCAGGGTTAAAGGCACGCGGTCCGACGGTAAAAAGATTTTCTACTTCACAAAAATATTGCACCATCACGCTAAGACGGCCATAGTTTTTATTGCCAGGCTTGGCGGCTAAGCGCTGCACTACTTCTTTTTGAAGCATAAAGTGCATATCTTGAATAATATCTACATGGTCAATCAGATGAAAAATAAGGGGGGTCGATATATTGTAGGGCAGGTTTCCCACTAAACGTAAGCTATGAGGGGCGCTGCTCAGGCTATTAAAATCAAACTTCAAGGCATCTGCCTGATAGATGTCTACATTGCTTGCGTTTGCATAGTGTATTTCGAGCTTAGAAATAAGGTCTCTATCGAGTTCGATGAGTTTGAGCTGGCAGCCAGAGCTTGCTAGGTTCTCTGTTAAAGCCCCTAGGCCTGGGCCGATTTCTGCGATCAATTCGCCTTTTTGCGGGGCGATGGATTGAATGATATTTTGTATAACCTGTGGGTCGTGGAGAAAATTCTGGCCGAATCGTTTGCGTGCCCGATGGCCTTGCAGTGGTTTGCTCATTGGTTAGCTCTCATTTTTGTGAACCCAGTGGCTGTCATCAGCTGTTGCTGAATAGTTACGCTCTACTTACCATTTTTTCAGCGTAAACAATCGCCGCTTCAAGGCTGCTGTTGCTTGCTTTGCCGGTGCCTGCCAAATCCAGCGCAGTGCCGTGATCTACCGAGGTGCGGATAAAGGGTAAGCCTAGGGTGATATTGACGGCCTCGCCAAAACCGCTGTGCTTGAGCACGGGAAGCCCTTGGTCATGATACATGGCCAAGGCTGCATCGGCAGAGTCTAGGTATTGTTCTGTAAAAAGGGTATCGGCAGGCAGGGGGCCTAATAAGTTCATACCCTTTGCGTTCAGGTTTTCGATAACTGGGCGGATAATGTTAATTTCTTCATCACCTAAATGACCATCTTCCCCGGCATGGGGGTTGAGTCCGGCTACGAGAATGCGCGGTTTTTGAATGCCAAATTGTTCTTCTAGGCTGTGGTGGAGAATTTCTATGGTACGGGTGAGCTCGGCCTTGGTAATGGCTTCAGGCACCATGCGTAGCGGCAAATGCGTGGTGACAAGAGCGACTCGTAGCCTTGGGTGGGCAAGCATCATGACTACTTTTTCTACCCCACATAACGCGGCAAAAAACTCGGTGTGGCCGCTAAAGGCAAAGCCTGCATCGTTAATCACAGACTTTTGTACTGGCGCGGTGACAAGTGCGGAAAACTCTCCTAGCCTGCAGCCGTTTGCGGCGGTTTCCAGCATGGTGAGGACGTATTGGGCATTGGCGGGGTTTAGCTTGCCTGCGCTGCAGGGTGCTTTAATAGGGGTGTGAAACACACAAAGCTGGCCCTCTTTGTGTGTGATGGCTTGCTGTTGCTGGTAATTCTGGATTTGTAATTCGAGGCCCAGTTGTTTGGCTCGCTGCTGCAATAATGCCGAGTCGGCGAAAACCACATAGGAGCTTGACCGGCTCAGCTGGGCAAGTTGAATACAGAGGTCTGGGCCAATACCTGCGGGTTCGCCGGAGGTGATGGCGAGGACGATGTTTGACCTAATCAAGGCGGGCTTCCTGTTTAAACTGCTTTGATATCCACATAAGCTTCCTGACGGATTTCTCTGAGCCAGCGCTGTAGTTCTTCTTCATAACGACGTTTTTGCAAGGCCATTTTGGCTTGGTTTTCCCTGAAAGCCGGGCCTTTGTCTTCGCTGCGGCGTTCCAGTACCTCAAGAATATGCCAGCCATATTGGGTCAGAAAAGGCGCGCTTAACACACCTGTTTTTAGCTGTTCCATCGTTTTTTCAAATTCTGGGACGAGGGTTCCTGGGCTAACCCAGTCGAGCTCTCCGCCATTGTGGGCGCTGGAAGGGTCATCAGAATATAAACGCGCCATTTCTTCAAAGGTTTTAGTACCACTGGATATATTTTGGCTGATTTTTTTGATTAAAGCGTTGGCCTCTGAGCCCGAGCGAATTTCGTTAGGTTTAACAAGAATATGCCTGACGCGGGTTTGTTTCACCATGACGACACTGCTTCCGCGTATGTCGGTGAGTTTAATAATATGAAAACCTGATGCGCTACGAATGGGTGGGGAGACATCGCCCTTTTTCATGTTTATTACGGTGTCAGCAAATAAGGTGGGAAGTTGAGGTGCTTTGCGCCAGCCAATATCACCCCCTTCCAATGCGTGCTGTCCTTTTGATATGCGAGCGGCAAGCTGGGGGAAATCCTCCCCGTGTTGCAACTGGCTGACCCACTTATCTGCCTGCTTCTGAAGCTTTTTAATCTCCCCTTTGGATGCTTGTTGTGGAATGGGAAGCAGAATGTGACTTAAACGGTATTCTTCTTCCAGGGCCAGCTTGCCTTGTTCTGACGCAATAAAATTCTTAACATCCTGCTCGCTAATTTTTACTCGTCGGCCAACAAATTGTTGACGAACCTGGTTTATCAGCATTTCTTTTCTTACTTGCTCGCGCACAAATTCGTATGACTCGCCCGATTTCTTGAGGTATTGCTGAAACTGGATAAGACTCATTTTATTTTGTTGTGCAATGCGCCCGAGTGTCTGGTTGAGCGCGCTGTTTTCAATGCCAAGACCGCCACGATCAGCGAGCTGCAGCTGAAGGCTTTCCAGAATAAGCCGTTCGATAACTTGTTCTCGCATGATGTAACTCGGCGGCAGGGCGGCTCCGCGCTTGATGAAATCTTGGGTGATGTAGGCGATGCGTTCTTTGAGTTGGGTTTCGAGGATGATGCCGTCATCCACTACAGCGATAACCCTATCGAGGCTCGTGCTGGCGGTACTTGTGAAGGAAAGCATGCATAAGAAAGCGCCAATAACAGTGGAGAAAAAGGCGGTTTTTTTGATGAAAAATAGAGGTGTGGTGAACAAGGGTTGATCCTTTCCAATAAGGTATATTTGTCGGCATTATACACAGTGATGGGCATGATTAGCATGCCGTCATTTGAACGCTAAGGGTAGGTGGAAAATATTCGCTTGGCAATCTTGCTTATTGATTGCTATAGAAGATGTTCGGTGAGTCGATGCAGTTTGGAATTGGCGTAGCTCAGGTTTCGTCATGACAATATCGTTTGCTCTGTTTTAAACAAGCCCAGAGCCTTTACCATTGATTTAGATTGCACTGCCATATTTATCGCTGTTGGCTTTTACGGCAGAATCAATTTCTTTTTCGTAACTATTCAGTCAGCGAACTCTGCAACTGTTCAAATTTGAGCAGAATAAGGCGAAAAGTGTGCGTTTATACGTATAAATGATCATTTTTTAACACCGTTATGTACGAATTTGAGCGAGAGCTGAATAGTGACTCTTTTTCAATATACCACTACCTATAACGCTGTGGGTATATTAGGGTTTACGGGCTGATAATGAATAATCACCCAAGAGGTATACCGAGATGGAGCTTAAAATTCCACCACCCCTTTATATGTTGTTTTTTGCCCTGCTAATGTGGCTGACTTCCAAAGTGATGCCAGTTTTTCACGTTGATGCGCTTTTCCTGACATTGCTTGCCGTGCTGCTGGGCATCGTCGGTTTCATTACTATTTTGTGGGCTGGCGGGTTGTTTTTTCGTTCTAATACGACGGTAAACCCGTTTACGCCGGATCAATCCTCTCAATTGGTGGTGCATGGGCTTTATCAATATACGCGCAACCCGATGTATTTTGGTTTGCTGTTAATGCTTATCGGCTGGGGCCTGTACCTTGCGGCTGTGTCTGCTTTTGCTGTTCTGCCGATGTTTATCGTTACTCTCAGCCACTTTCAGATTAAACCTGAGGAGCGGGAATTAGAACGCTTATTTGGTGATGAATATCGAAGTTATCAGCGCAAAGTACGACGTTGGTTGTGACAGGATTTTGATTTTTCGGCTGATCCCATTTTAGTTTCTATTCCTATAACCTTTTTATGTTGTGTATATAAATGAGCTACCTTTATTTTTCTTTACAACAGCACCACCCTTTATGGCTGGGCCTTGCTGAAAACGCCAGTGCCAGAGAGGGTAAGTTAAGCTATCGGCGTTTCCCCGATGGAGAAACCTATTTGCAGGTTCTGAGTGATTGTCAGGATCAGGACGTGATAGTGCTGCACACGCTAAATCAACCTGATGAAGACATTTTAGGGCTACTATTTTTAGCAACAGCGCTGAAACAACAAGGTGCAAAACGGGTGGGGTTGGTGGCTCCTTACCTAAGCTATATGCGCCAGGATAAAGCCTTTAAAGAGGGTGAGCTGATTACATCCAGGGTGTTTGCCAATCTCGTATCGCAGCACTTTGATTGGCTGCTTACGGTTGACCCGCATTTGCATCGTTATAAAGCGCTGGAGGAAATTTACCCCATACCTTGTGTTACCTTGCATGCAGCGCCCCTACTACATCGCTGGATTAAAAACACTATTCAAAAACCCCTACTGATTGGGCCAGACAGCGAAAGCGCACAATGGGTCGAGCAGGCTGCGCAAGATTACGGCATGCCATATCTGGTGCTAGAAAAACAGCGGCAGGGCGATAGGGAGGTTCTTATTAGCCTGCCAGATGTGGCTCAGTGGCGAGAGCACACCCCTGTGTTAGTCGACGACATTGTTTCAAGCGGGCGAACCTTGTTAGCGACCATCGCGCTGTTGCAGGATGCAGGTTTTTCACGCTGTAGCTGTGTGGCGATTCACGGTATTTTTGCTGAAAACAGCTACGAAGAAATTCGTGCAGCAGGTGCGGATATGTTTACCACCAACACCATCCCGCATCGCTCCAACAAGATTGATCTCAATCATTTGATGATTAATGCCATTGACGACTTTATGGAATTGTAACTATGTCTGCACAACCCCCGCAGGGGCTAAGTTCTCAAGAGGCCACTTTGCGCCATCAGCAGTATGGCCCTAACGCATTGCCCGAGGTGAAAGCAGAAAGTTTTGTCACGAAATTATTGCGGCAGTTTAAAAATCCGCTGATTTATATTCTACTTTTTGCAATGGCTTTTGGGGTTGTCGTGTGGGTGATGGAGGGGATGAAAGGCCTTCCTCTTGAGTCAATGACTATTCTGCTTATTCTTTTGGCTAACGCTGGCCTTGGTGTGTGGCAAGAGGCGAAATCTGACGCAGCACTTAATCGTTTGATGGAACTGGCAGCCCCTAAAAGCTGGGTCATTCGGGACGGGAAACTCGTCAGCCTGCCTAGCCGAACACTGGTGTCCGGCGACTTGGTGCGGGTGGAAGTGGGGGAGCGCGTGCCGGCAGACGGTGCAGTAACGAACGCTGAAAACCTGCTGGTGGATGAGTCCATGTTAACGGGGGAATCTGTGCCGGTTGATAAAGGTGATCAGGACACACTTTATTCCGGTACGCTGGTAGTTCGAGGGCGAAGTTATATCCAAGTGGGTGGAATTGGCGCGCAAAGCAGTATGGGACAGTTAGCCACTTTATTGGAAGATATCAGCGACCAGCAAACACCCCTCGAAAAGCGGATGGGCCACTTTGGCAATTGGGTCGCCGGATTTGTGCTGGCCATCGCTGCGGTGATATTGGTGGCGGGAGTATTCACCCAGGGGGCTGCCCAATTTTCCCATGTGTTTATTTTTGCGGTGGCCTTGGCGGTGGCAGCGGTGCCGGAAAGTTTACCCGCAGTATTGACCTTGGCGCTGGCCCTGGGGGTTGAGCGAATGGCCAAACGTCAGGCCGTAGTGCGTCGCCTTGCAGCCGTAGAGGCATTGGGTTCAGTGACGGTTATTGCTACGGATAAAACCGGCACCTTGACAGAAAATAAAATGACCGTAAAAAAGGTCGACACCCTCGAACAAAACACCCTGATCAGGGCGATGGTATTAGCAAACGACGCTGAGCTGAATAGCGAAGCGGGAGACCCCTTAGAGCAGGGTTTGCTCAACTATGTGCGAGAGCAGGGCCAGTCGCCGGAAGACATAAAATCACTGTATCCAAAAGTATCCAGCAAGCCCTTTGATTCGCGCTGGAAATATATGCGCGTGACGGTTGAAGACTCTGGTCGTCGCCTTAGTTATTTCAAAGGTGCTCCAGAGATTATTCTTGATCGCTGCATGCTGAGCGTGACAGAAAAAGAAAATATTGAAGCGAAAATTGAAAGTTATGCCCGCGAAGGTTATCGGGCTTTGGCCTTCGCATTGCTAGAGGGGCATGAAGAAGAAGGTGGCTCACTGACTTGGCTGGGTTTGGCACTTTTTTGGGACCCGCCTCGAGAAGAAATCCCCGGCGCTATCGCAAGTGCTTTGCAAGCGGGTATTCGGGTCATGATGATTACGGGTGATCATCCTGAAACAGCCAAGTCCATAGCGCATACCGTGGGTATCGAAGGTGAAACCGTCGTAACAGGCAAAATGCTGGATGCGATGAATGAGCAACAGTTGCGCGAAACGGTTTGTGAAACCAATATTTTTGCGCGGGTTTCTCCTGAAAATAAGTTAAAAATTGTGGAGGCACTGAAAGCTGAAAACGAAGTAGTGGCCATGACAGGGGATGGTATTAACGATGCTCCCGCGCTAAAAGCCGCCGACGTGGGAATCGCCATGGGGATTCGTGGCAGTGATGTTAGCCGCGAGGTGGCCGACCTGATTTTAATGGATGATAATTTTGCCACCATCATTGCAGCGGTGGAAGAAGGGCGCAGCATTTATGAAAATATTCAGAAGTTTATTCGCACCCTGTTCTCAACAAATTTATCTGAAGTCGTGCTTATCGCAGTAGGTGCGATGATTGTTTTTGTGACCACAAAATCGGGTGAAACCTTGTTGTTGCCATTAACCGCAGTACAAATTCTTTGGATTAATCTATTAACCGATTCCTTGCCAGCGTTGGCGTTATCTGTGGATAAGAATCCCGGCGTATTGGCAATGAAACCGCGTATGGCTTCTGCCCCCTTGCTTGATAATGGCTCATTAAAATTTATAGTCTTAGTCGGTTTATTAGGTGGAGCTGTCGCATTAAGCTTGCTTATCGTCTTGCCGGAATTGGGTTATGACAAAGGCTTTACTCAGACATTGGTATTTTGTTTTATTGTGCTTGTGCAGCTTTCTTTTGTAATGCCTGCTCGTAAAGTGCATTTCCCCCCAGTATTTAATCGCTGGGTACTTGGGGCTTTGCTTGTTGGATTTCTAGCCCAAGGCGCTGCAATTATTTTCCCACCCTTGCGAACAGTGTTGGTGGTGGAGTCGCCAAGCTGGAGTTTACTTTTAATCCTGTCTATAAGCGTCCCCAGCTGTTGGCTAATCGCTGACCGTTGTAGCATTTGGCTTAGCCGTAAAAAAAATAAAACTGTATAGTTACTCAAGTTTCGGAGTTCATATTTAGGGAAGTAGTTGATGTAAATCACAGCGCACACATCCTGTAGGTTGGGTAGAACAAAGTGAAACCCAACAATTTCAAAATAAGCGTTGCCACTTAATTATTGTTGATGTTGGTGAATAGTTAAGGTGCTTAAATCCAAAACGCTACAGGGTTAAATAAAGCGCTACCTCCTGCATACATGCAGACGTACCCAACCTACGGGATTTTCTATGCCATTTTGAACTCCGAAACTTGAATAGTTGCATTTATTAAATCTTCTTATGCCGTGTCAGGTGATAAAACGCTTGAAAGTGGGAAATACAGGTAAATTGAAGTGCCGTATCCGATCGTAGAGTCAACAGAAATTGCACCGTTAGAGCGTTGCATAAAGCTGTATACTTGCGCCATTCCCAAGCCGGTACCTTGTTCCCCTTTAGTGGTATAAAAAGGATCGAAAATTTTGGCGATAACGGTTTCATCCATGCCGGTGCCGGTATCTGAAATAGAAAGTTTTATATAATCATCTTCTTGTAGCTGCAATATTTGTTTCTCTTCGTTGCTTGGTTCGATAACCTCGGTTGAGATATTTAAACGTCCTCCCATTGGCATTGCATGTTTGGCATTGGTGCATAAATTCAGCAAGGCATCGTTAAAATCACCGGCATCCATTTGTGCATGGCAGGGTAACAGGCTGAGGTTTAGTTCAAGCAAAATATTGACGTCTAAAAGTTTCTCTACTATTTGTTGCATTTCCACAACAAGATAATTTATATCGTGTTTGTTTTTTTGATTACTTTCTCGTCGTGATATAGACAGTAATTTTTTAGACAGTGCGCTGCCTCGCTCTGCAGACTTAACAATCGTATCCGCATAATTGTACAGTGTGGGGTCGTTTTTTAGTTGTGCTTGTAGTAATTCGGCATAACCAAGTATCACGCCTAGCATATTGTTGTAATCGTGCACAATGCCACCTGTAAGCGTGCTGATAGACTCCATTTTGCTGAATTGAAAAAGCTGGCGCTCCTGCTGTTTTTGAATGCTTAAATCAAAAATAGAACTAATAAACCGGCGGTTACTTTTGTCGTTTGATGGCAGCTCCGCGACCATTACCTGTAATGGGAAAACTTCACTATCTTTTCTAACGCCAATAATTTCTTTGCCAGATTTTTGAAACAAATCAGAGCGATTTTTTACGCTGTCTTGTTTTAAATCTTTCATATACTGTTTGGAAAATGCATCGCTAAATAATAGACTGATATTTTTTCCAATAACTTCTTCTTTCGAATAAGAAAATATTTTTTCAGCGGCTGGATTAAACGATTGGATAATGCCATTTTCATCGGAGGAGAATATACCTGCCAAGGCATTGTCGAGAATCATTCTTAATTCGCCCTCCTGATGACGAAGTGCTTGCTCGATAGTTTTTCTTTCTTCGATTTCTTTAAGTAGCTCGTTCGTACGTTGGGCAATAACCTCATCCAAAGAGTCAGCGCGTTGCAGCTCATGTTGGTGCGCCGAGCTGAGGGCCAGTTGGGTTTTGACGCGAGCTTTGACGATAGGAGGGCTAAGGGGTTTGGTGATGTAGTCAACAGCGCCTAGAGCAAAACCTTTTATTTCATCTTCAATGCTGGTTTTTACGGTGAGGAAAATCACGGGAATGCTGGATAATAATGGGTGTGATTTTATCCAACGGCAGAGATCAAAGCCGTTGCTATCGGGTAACAATATGTCTAAAAGAATAAGGTCAGGTTGGTGTTTTTCCGCTTTTTCTTGTGCTTCTGCACCATTTTTTGCGGTGATTAATTGGTAGTCATTTTTAATAAGTTGACGAGAATATCAATGTGGAATCGTTCATCATCAACAATTAGAATGGACTTCATGATTAATTCCAGTAGTCGTGTAAATTGGGATTGTTGGGCATTCGCCTTCGTCAAGATACTCTTTAGGGCAGCTCTAAAATGCACTTTTCCGCGATAGCCGCGTCAGTTCCGTACTCGAATCCTTATGTATGCCTTATACACTGTGGTTCTCCGTGCGGTACTTCCTTGCTCTCACGAAAAAATGACTATTTTTAGAGATACCCTTCTATGCTCTTTGGCCCATTTATTATTTCAATTTCTGTCATTAGCGTTAAAAAAGCGTGCTCAAATCTAGCGACATCATTGCTTTGATATGGAAGGTGGCGCTCAAGGTTTTCGCAGCTTTCTTCCAGTTCTGTTGCGCCGATTGTACCGGCAATCCCCTTTAGTGTATGCAGTAAACGTTGGGCATCGCGGTTTTGCTTGTTTTCTTGGTAAGACCTAAACTTTTCTAAGTCATGGCGGTGATCACTATAGATGTTTTTCAAAAGGGTGAGCAATAATTCCTGGTTCCCCTCAACGTAATACATGGCAATATCGAAATCTAAAACTTCCTTGCCTTCGTTTTGAAACGCTCTTTTTTCAATGGCATTCACGTGGTTTTCAGGCTTAAGGTAGTGATTAACCGTGCGTTTTAGATTTTGCGGGTCTATAGGCTTGGATATGTGTGCATTAAAACCAAGGCGATGGGTGTCTTTGGTATACCCCTCTGGGTTGAGGGAAGAGCTGCGAGCAGTCATAGATATAACTGGCACGGTGCTGCAGCCTTTTTTGTTGCGAATTTTTTTAAGCGTGCTTGAACCATCCATATCAGGCATTTTCATATCCATCAGCACGAGATCAATGTTATCGCTACTCATTATATCCAAAGCTTCTTTGCCGCTGGATGCGAGAATAATATTGATAGGCAATTCGGAAAGTACTCCCGATAACATCTGGCGAATAAAAAGATCGTCGTCAACAACTAACAATTGTTTTATTTTTTGTGAGGGTTGAGGTAATGAGTGGTTTTTTTCTGGTGTCATAATCTCAGCTTGTTTCGGTGCGAACGATGGCGTTTCAGTGCGTTTGTTTGGTGATAATATTGGGTTGGCGAGAGCTGCTGGGCCAAAAGCTTCTTCGGTAGAAAAAAGCATGGTTCCCGCGAATGACTGGGGTATGTCTTCATGGTTAATTGCATAGGCAGAGCCGCTTATTACACCATTTAGGTGTTTGCTGTGACTGTTTTTAGAGCTGTCCTTATTTTAAGGGTACAATTATGATATATCTAGCCATACTTGCGGTGTTAAGTAATAGGCTATTTTTAAAACATTTTATTTTTTCACAGAGTAGTTGTTGATGAGTTTGTTGCGTAAAAAACCCCAAGTAGTTCTTTCTCCCTGTGTCGATATTTGCGCCCTTAATGATGATGATATCTGCATCGGTTGTTTTCGATCAGGTGATGAAATAAGCACTTGGGGGAAGATGAGTAACGATGAAAAGAAAGAAACCTTGATGAAAGTGCGTGAGCGCCGCAGAAAAAAATAAGCACCGCATGAAACCTTGTATGCAGGAATGATGGAAATTACAGATGGTAAATCGAATCGAATCAGTCAATCTCGGCACGCCTTTTTCCCCTACAGCTAAAAAAGTACTGCTTTGTGGTGCGGGGGAGCTGGGTAAAGAAGTGGTGATTGAGATGCAACGACTCGGCGTAGAAGTGATCGCTGTGGATCGTTACCCCAATGCACCCGCAATGCAGGTCGCAGATAGAAGCCACGTTATTTCCATGCTTGATGGCGCGGCGCTAGAGGCCGTTGTTCGCGCCGAAATGCCAGACCTCATTATTCCAGAAATTGAAGCAATTGCCACAGATACCCTAGTGGCTTTGGAAAAAGAAGGTTTTGGCGTCGCACCCAGCGCAAGGGCGACGCAGCTCACTATGAATCGAGAAGGAATTCGTCGTTTGGTGGCGGAAGATTTGGGCATTCACACCTCGCCATACCGTTTCGCGGATACACAAGAAGAATACCTTAACGCGGTGGCTGAAATTGGTCTGCCTTGTGTTGTTAAGCCCGTAATGAGCTCATCGGGCAAGGGGCAGTCAACATTGCGTGAGGAAGACCAAATCCATGCCGCCTGGGCCTATGCTCAAAGTGGCGGTAGAGCGGGGCAGGGTCGGGTGATCGTTGAAGGTTTTATTCCTTTCGATTACGAAATCACCCTGTTGACGATTCGGCATCGAGATGGAGTGAGCTTTTGCGAAGCCATCGGGCATCGACAAGAGCAAGGCGACTACCGTGAATCTTGGCAGCCTCAAGCAATGGCCCCCTCCGTATTAGAAGAGGCCAAACGTATTGCCGAAACCGTAACGGAAGCACTGGGTGGTTTGGGTTTGTTTGGTGTTGAGTTATTTATTCAGGGCGAAGAGGTGTTTTTCAGCGAAGTTTCTCCCCGTCCACATGATACGGGCATGGTCACGATGATTTCACAAAACCTGTCTGAATTTGCCCTGCATACACTGGCAGTTTTAAACCTTCCTATTCCCACCATCCGTCAATATGGCCCAGCGGCTTCTTCGGTTATTCTCGTGGAAGGAGAATCTCAAAACGTCCGATTTGGTAATCTGCAGAAAGCCTTATCTCAGGGAGACACCCAGCTCCGTTTGTTTGGCAAGCCGGAAGTGTCGGGTATGCGACGGATGGGGGTGGGCTTGGCGTTGGGAGAAAGCATTGATGAGGCCCTCGAAAAAGCAACGTTTGTTTCCGACACAGTCAGCTGGGAACTCTAAATTTGAAGCCCCGCTCCTCCAGCCCTATTGGCGTATTTGATTCCGGTCTAGGTGGCCTTTCGGTATTGCAGCATATACGCCAGCAACTTCCGCATGAGAATTTAGTCTATGTGGCTGATTCCCAATTCGCACCTTATGGCGAAAAGGGGGAAGCCTTCGTGATTGAGCGGGCCTTGTTTATCTCCCGCTTTCTGGCTGAATTACCCGTAAAAGCCTTGGTGGTGGCCTGTAACACCGCAACCGCTGCAGCCGTAGCCGAATTACGGAAAACCTTTTCCATGCCCATTGTAGGCATCGAACCCGGTGTAAAACCTGCCATGAGCACGACAAAAACAGGCGTGGTGGGCGTTTTGGCCACCAGTGAAACCGTACGCAGTGACAAGTACGCACGCTTGGTTTCCCCTTATGGCGGCCAAAAGGTGATTACCCAACCTTGTCCAGGTTTAGTGGATGAAATTGAAGCCATGAATCTGGATGGCCAAAAATTACGCTCTTTGCTGACACGTTATTTAGCACCCATGCTGGATGCGCAAGCAGATACCATCGTATTAGGCTGTACCCACTACAGTTTTATTGCTCCCTTAATACAGGAAATTGCTGGCGAAAATGTTCGCTTGATTGATACAGGAGCGCCTGTAGCCGTAGAGTTATTTCGACGACTGAATAAACAGAACCTGCTACATTTAGAAAAAGTTCAAACCCCTCCCCAGTTTTACACCAGTGCCGTGCCCGCCCGAATGGAAGAGATTTTTGCCCAGTTTTGGGGCGAAAAAGCGACGATACAGCCCTTGCCTTCTCAGTGCCCTGAATAGTGAGCAATAAAAATAATTTCGTAACTCTTTAGCGAACTACTTATCGCACTCTGTAAGAGTTCAGATTTGAGCAGAATAAGGCAAAAAATGTGAGTTTATATGCTTAAATGATCACTTTTTAACGCTGCTACGCACGGATTTTAGCGTGAGCTGAGTCGTTATATAGTTTCTTCATGAAAATGGACTATAACTACAGGTAACATATAGAGCATGCTTTTTATCGCTAGGCCAGAACGTTTAATCGTTTCCCTGGAGTTATTATCACTAGAAGCAGATCGTATTTAATTCGTTGCTTATATTTTCTGAGGTTCTCACTTTATTATTTAGTGGGTTTAGCCTTCACTTTCCTACGCATTTTTTATCTCCTCCCCTTCTTTCGGTTTGTTCCTGAAACCCTGTTCGCCATCCGTCTTAAAAAATTTCGTTTGTATTTTCATAAAGGGGAATATAAACAAATAGGTAAGGCCTCAGCGAACGCTGTTATGCGCGAATTTGAGCGTGAACTGGGTAGTTGCAATAGAAATAACCCTGCAGAAGTGTTGCAGGATTTTAAACTGGCACGGCACGATTATATTGAAAACTAATGGAGAATGATTATGGAAAAGATCTATGTCCTTGATACCAATGTACTTCTGCATGACCCCATGGCCCTACAAGCATTTCAGGAACACCATGTCGTATTGCCCATGACAGTTTTGGAAGAACTGGATGTTATTAAAGACCGAAGAGAAAAGGATGTCAGCCGTGAAGCCCGCATTGCCATTAATAACATCGATAGCTACCTTGAAAACGCATCACCCACTGAAATTGTGAGTGGAGTTCGATTGCCGGAACTTCCCAATGGCTGTGAACCGGGTACTTTAGCGATTTATCCCGATCAAGCTATAAAAAGCGGTGAAGTCAACGTGAACTATTTGAACACCAACATTCACCATGCAAATGACAACCGCATCATTAATGCGGCACTCACGCTGCAATCAGAAAATCCCGGTGCTTATGTTTGTTTAGTCACCAAAGTTATTAATATGCGCCTGAAGGCCAAAGGTTCGGGTTTAGAGCAGGTAGAAGATTATCGTAACGATAAAGTTTTGGATGATATTGATTTATTAGCCAAAGGTTATGAACACGTTCCCGGAAGCTTTTGGGACACCATCGGCAATGTCACTACGGAGCATGAAGATGGCTTCACAGTACACACCGTAGAAAATACCGACCTTGTAAACGTTCATCCGAATATGTTTATTACCGATGACGAGGGCTTTGTAGGGGTTGTACTAAGCGGCGATAAAAACAAACTGCGAATTGTACAATACTCCAATGACTTTCTAAGTAAGCAATGTCACTGGGGCATTAAACCCAGGAATTCTGAGCAATCGAAGGCAATGTACCTGCTAAACCAAGAAGATATAGACCTGACAGTCTTAACGGGCCCCGCAGGCTCAGGAAAAACCCTGTTGGCGCTTGCTTACGGTCTAGAAGAAATCATGGAAAACAACGCGTATGATAAAATGATCGTCGCCCGTTCAACACCGCCCCTAGCAGAAGAAATTGGATTTTTACCAGGAACAGAAGAAGAGAAAATGGC
>JAESUE010000340.1 GCA_016763235.1 Pseudomonadales bacterium | reverse complement strand
CGCACCATTGGATTTCCCCAGCCGTATAACTGCCACATCGACCTCGTCAAAAGCAGGTAGCCATTTAAAAAGCCTTGCCAAGGCTATTTCGCTGATGCAAATACTTTCAAGTTCTGCGCTACTCTTTTCGACAATATCTATAAACCCCTTAATTGTTTTTTTCTGGGCAATTGCCGCATAAGACATATCCATACGCCCTCGATACGCATCAGGGGGCAGCCTAAATGCATCAATGACAAGTTCATCAAGCGACTGAGTTGTAAACTCATTTGCTTTCCATTTTATTGCAGACGATAGTTCGTCATCGGGAACATCAGGAGAATCAACCAGCATTATCTGATAATAGCTTTGAGACAGTGTAATCCGGCAGTTTTTGCAGCCGCTGCTATTGATAAGCTTGAGCAGCACCTCATCCATTGTTTCAGCAGTAAATGTTTCCTGATATGTCCCATGTAATAACGGGCGCTGGCTTTTACTCAGGCTTACTGATACCGCGACAACGCTATCACCATAAACCTCCATGCCAAGTGTTCTACTCTCGGCACTGCCAGCTAGGAACCTGTTGAATATCTTTGGTAATTCCATTTATCTCTTCTATTAAACTTCTAACTCTATATCTGAGTGTAGACGAGAAAATGAAACCGGAGAGATTGCTTTTGAATGGTAAATCTCGCGTTAAAAAGCAAAGCCGGCGTCAAAAAGAGCGTTACAGGAGGGGCGTATCATCTACTACAAGGTATTACTGTAGGGCTGATATATGTATGACCGATACACCAATAGCGTTCTTTGGATAAGACAAATCTAAAAAAGAGTTGCATCGAGGGCGAGTAAATCTATGTGTGACGTAACGACTCACCTCAGAGTTCGCTAAATAGTTACTGTGTACGTTATAGATAGTGAAGTTAGAGCTGTATCTAATTTTTTACTGGCAAGGTGCAGCATTACCATTCTATATAAGAAGGAGAAACAAAGTCAGAGGAAAAAATGAGCGCACTAATAAGAAAGGGTCGAAAGTCACGATAGCCGAGTAAAACAGAAATATCCGAATTTGAATATTTTCTTTAGGCGTTATTCGAGCTGGATACCTAAACAGAGGGATTAAGCGTAGGTTGAAAATCTGAACAATATAAATGAAGGTTTACAGAGCGAAACCAAGAAACGTTAACCCATTGTTTTATATGAGTAGTTTTGGCGGAGAGGGAGGGATTCGAACCCTCGGTACCTTGCGGTACACACACTTTCCAGGCGTGCTCCATCGGCCACTCGGACACCTCTCCATCCTGATTCAGGCAAGCCGCTAACTTCAGCAGCCCAACCAGTCAGGGCGCAGAATATTACCCCAGCAGCCCTCACAATGCAATTACAAACACAAAACAGCACGTAATTTCCTTTCGGCAGCCCCCGCTTAGTTTACCCTTCCCACTCGACACAACAAGTACGATAATCAATATCAGGCCGCGGTTTGGGCTCAAGCCCTACGCTGCCTATATATAAGTATGCAACGATCACATCTTCAGGGCGAAGACCCAAGCCCTTCTTAACAATATCGCTATACGCCATTCCCCCTGTCCGCCACATTGCCCCAAAACCTAAAGACTGCGCGGTAAGAAGCATATTCTGTACTGCCGCACCCGTTGCAACCACTTGCTCTAATACCGGCACCTTATGGCCTTCTATCACCTGTGCCACGGCAATGATAATAAGCGGTGCACGCAATGGCATTTTTATCGTGCGTTCTTTACGCTCCTCACTCAGCTCTGGTTTTTCTACAAGTGCTGCCTGAAGGTAAAGCTTACCCAAGGAATGCCGTGCTTCGTCCCTTACTACAATATATTTCCATGGCTTCAAACGCCCGTGGTCAGGTGCTAGCTGGGCTGCTCTCAATAACATGTTGATATCTTCATCACAGGGCGCTGGGTCTACTAACACTGGCGTAGAACGCCGAACCTCTATTTCTTCCATCTTTATCTAAATTCCTATTAAAAAGTTAACAACCCGAGCACACGAGACATTAGAGAATCGAGTCTATCTCCACAAAAATGGGGGATAATCCTACCTTTACAACTGCTTGGCAAGTACTTGCCTAGACCATTCTCTGATATTGAGCTAAACATATATAACCACTCTTGTTTTATAGCCTGGTCAATTATATTGCGACCTTGTTTAATATGCACATAACGATGGAATGCCACGAATGGTGGAATCAAAAGTATCTGCCTTAATATTAACCCAGCTCTTTATCGTATTGGGCTTACTCATTACAGGCTTAACAATTTACGTCTTTTATCTTAATTATAAAATACAGAATACAGCTTCCAATGAAGCCCACGAGGATAATTCAGATTCTCTGCCGGCCAACAAGCCCCTAGAAAGTGATAAACAAGTATCCGGTGCGCATGGAAATGACGCGTGGAGGCTAGAGACTTTTATAAAAGAAGAGTTAGATTCAAACGAAAAAACATACCTCTCTCTTAGCGGTAATAAAATACCCGACCAGCTAGGCGATGCAGATGTTGATGCCGATGAAAAATTGTTGGCCATTTTAACTCGGCAAGATTATTTAAAAGCTGAGCTTGGGGCGCTTGAACACCGCAAGGATCCTGAACCGTTTTGGGCATTCCTCACCCCTCTACTGTTGAACTTGGCGTCCACCCTCATTTCAGAAAAAACAAAAAAATCCATGGACGAACTTGAGTTGAAAAACCATGATCTACTGATCTTTCAAGAATCGTTTTTCTCACTACAAGGATTAATCAGAGAGCACTTGCCTAACAACCATGTTAAAAATTTATTACCCCTTACGGAAGAAATAAGCTTGCTGACAGAAGCAAATGATAAAAAGAAAATCCCCCAATCTTACGAAGATTGCTTCAAAGGAATTTCCCAATTAGTTGCTGAAAAAATATCTCCAACATTAGGAGCACACACTGAAGAAAAAAATGCCTTATCCGCAATACCCAGCATGCAAAAGCAGAGTATTTCCCTGCTTGAAAACTTTGTCTCAGAATTAAGAGAGCAGAATACATTGCCTCTTGAGCAATTGGACAAATACCATAACTTTGTAATCGAACTTAAATTGCAGTTTGAGAAGAACGAAGAGTCATTCAGTCAACTAAAAAAGGTTCTTGCGGAATCTGAAATGTGCACGCAGTTTCTTGAATCAGAGCTGAGCGCCGCGCAAGAAACTGTCAAAACCTTAATGAAGAATATCGAAGAAGATGAATCGGCAGGTGAAAATAGCGATAATACTGAAAAAGTAAAAGATCTTGAGGAGTTAGTGGGTCGATTTACAATAGAGAGCCGTGACATGCTGTTGTCTATTCAAATGCTACAAGATGAAAATAATACACTAAGAAAAGACGCATAAAACTGAGTTTAATGTCTGCGGACTTTTACTCGACATAATAGCGCCTAGAAAACAAATTTGACTGTTCAGATTGCGTTAAAACTTGAGCAGAACAAGGTGAAAAATGTGGCTTATAACCATCTCTTAACACAGTTATGCGCGAATTTGAGCGTGAGCTGAATCGTCACACAAATTTATTCTTGTTTTTAAATCTTTAATCTATTATTCCTATCGCGGGCCTCTCGAATCAATTCATCACCCATTTGAGAGGAATCAGACTTTGCCAGCCTATCATAAAGCACTACATTTACCGTTTGGGCTAAATTCAAAGAACCTTTTGTTGGGATGTAAACCACCGCGTCAGCCCTATCGACCAAATTTTTCGGAACACTTCCATCTTCTGGGCCAAAGATATAAAACGCTTTATCAGGGTGTTTAAATTCAGGCAAAGACGTGGCTCCCTCCACAAGCTCCACGCACACCACTTGCGTATTTTCTGGAATTTCATTCAATAGAGAATCAACAGACACCAAAGGAATCGTCAAACTTGAATTATGTGTATCGGTATGAAAACCTGCCGCTATGTTATAACGTCGCCCAGTATAAAAAACAGCATCAGCAGAATAACAACCCGCTGCGCGCATCACTGAGCCAACATTAGTTGGTGTTTTCGGGTTACATAGGCCAATGTAAATATTTGACGTATTCATTTTTTATATTCGCTCACTGTTCTATCTTTGCACCGAGTAGAGGTAAGCAGAACCGTATAATTAAGTTCGAAAGAGAGCGCTGCCTTGATTAGAATTACAGCAGAAGAGGGGTTTATCATGATTTTGACTGGAGATTTAGACCAGTTTTCAGGAAAAAACCTCAAAACTGATCGCCTTCTATTTCTGATGCTCTGCGTTTAATTAGTGACAGGGCAGCTCAATATGATTAAAAAGCTCATCGACCTCTTCCCTTGTTCCCCGGCTAATGGCCTCTTCGATTACATCTCTCGTTAAATGAGGGGCAAAGGTTTCGATAAACTCATACATATACCCCCGAATAAAAGTGCCTTTGCGGAAACCAATTTTGGTCACGCTTGGTTCAAAGAGATGACTCGCATCCAGAGTGACCAAGCCGTCTGCTATTTCATTGCAAGCCATTTTAGCAACAATTCCCACACCTAAGCCTAAACGCACGTAGGTTTTTATGACATCGGCATCAGCGGCAGTAAAAACAACTTTCGGCGAGAGCCCTTTTGATAAAAACGCATCATCCAGCTTAGAGCGACCGGTAAAACCAAAAACATAGGTCACAATGGGATAACGGGCTACTTCTTCCAACGTTAACTCAGAGACTTTTGTCAAAGGATGGCCTTCTGGAACAACAACACATCGATTCCATTTATAACAAGGCATCATAATCAAATCACTAAACAGCTCCAATGCTTCGGTAGCTATCGCAAAGTCGACGGTACCATCGGCAGCCATCTCTGATATCTGAATCGGTGTACCTTGGTGCATGTGCAAGGAGACGTCAGGATAGTTATGAATAAACTTTTCAATAATAGGAGGCAGTGCATACCGGGCTTGCGTATGGGTGGTCGCTAAGGAAAGGCTGCCTTTCTCTTCATCGCTAAACTCCAGTGCCACTTGTTTAACACTTTCCACTTTACTGAGAATTTCACCCGCTATCTTTAAAATATCCTCTCCGGCAGGTGTTACTCGCGTAAGGTGCTTACCGCTTCTGGAAAAAATCTCAACACCAAGCTCATCCTCGAGCAAACGTATTTGTTTACTGATTCCAGGCTGAGAAGTATAGAGGCTTTGTGCCGTAACTGAGACGTTAAGATCATGCTTAGAAACCTCCCATATATAACGAAGTTGTTGAAGTTTCATCGTTCCCCCTGGTGGATTTTAATGGGCTTAGGATTATATAGGATACATACTTATAGAACTTAATGGAATATAAGACTAGTTATAACCGCCCAAACGCTCTCTTGTTAGAAAATCTAAACATAAAGGTAGACTAATTATTGCATTTTTAAAATAAGAAAGGGCGCTGATGTTATAAAAGGAGCTCAATATAGCCCACACTCAGCAGTTACCTTTTTAGTAACACTGATCTTTTTGTAAGGACTCAGCTCACGCTCAAATTTGAACAGTTACAGAGTTCGCTGACTAATTACATCTTTTCTATTAATCCATAGAGGCCAGAAAATATTCTGGCCAATTTTTACACCCTCTATTTTTAAGCTTTAAGGGGGGCTACCCCCCTGTGTCGGAATAGTTGTCACCCCCAGGAAGCAGGCCTCCATAATCGGCCATAGGGGCGCTGTCGTTAAAACGAACTCGATATAGCTAGTTTTAGCGGCTATCCTCTATACCTTTTTAACGATGCCCCAGCGCGCATTATTGCGCTCGGTATACTGGTACTCTGATGAGGATATAAGCAATTGACCAACTACTTATATCCTAAGAACTAATGTCACGTTCTCAAATGCGACTTTCAAGCAAGAGCAAGCAAGTAAGTAAGTAAGTAAGTAAGTAAGCCAAGGTCGAATACGCACTGCTCGACCTTTCTCTTCTAAACCACCCCCTCTCCCCTCATTTCTCGTCTAAAATTGATTAACAACTCTTCATCGTTGACCATGCGTTTAGCCCTTACACAGCTATAAAATATGATGCATCCTATTCCCAAATTACTATATGCGAGAAGGCAGCTTTTTATATGCCCACTAATTCAACGTTATTTGCAAGACAACCTATTTATGACGCAAAACTAAAACTTCACGGCTACGAACTTTTGTTTCGACCCATTGAGGATGTTTTTAACAATAAGATAGATGGCGACGCGGCAACCTCCCAAGTTATTATCAATGCATTTACTGATACTGATTTTGATTCCGTACTAGATAACAAACCCGCATTTATAAACTTTACGAGAAACTGGCTTAAAGACACCCCGCCGCTTCCTACTGATAAAGTAGTGGTCGAGATACTCGAAGACATTAAAGTCGATGAGGAAATCGATCGCTGACGTTCAGAATCTTTCCAAACAGGGCTTCACTATTGCTCTCGATGACTTTGTCTTAACCGAAGAAACAGAACCTCTGCTTAAAATTGCAGACATTGTAAAAATGGATGTTCTCAATACTAGCGAACAATGCCTCATCCAAACGGTAGAGACGCTCAAGGAGTATCCCTTAAAACTCTTAGCCGAGAAGGTTGAAGATTACGCCATGTATCAACAGTGCGTGGAAATGGGCTTTCATTATTTCCAAGGGTTTTTCTTGTGCAAACCAGAGAACATACAAGGGAAAGCGCTACAAAGTAGCCAGCTAACCATATTGAGAATACTCGCCTCCTTACAGAACCCAAATATCACTATCAATGAAGTAGAGTCTCTCGTTGAGCAGGATCCAGTGCTCAGTTACAAAGTTCTCCGACTGATTAACTCTCCTTCGTTACGCGTGCAACAGGAGGTCACGTCAATACGCAAGGCGATCAGTTTACTCGGCCTAGACCAAATAAAACGCTGGGCCAGCATTATCTCCCTGACCAAGCTAGCAAGTAAGCCCGACGCCCTTTTGTTAGGCGCTCTCTTTAGAGCAAAAATGTGTGAAGAGGTAGCAGTTAGAGGCAAATTAAAAGAGCCACAAATGTACTTTACTGTAGGCTTATTTTCCATGTTAGATGCATTTATGGACAAGCCCATATCAGAAATTCTAAAGCAACTTCCTCTCTCTGAAGTGGTTAATACTGCGATTATATCTAAAAAGGGGCTACCCGGAAACATCCTAAATATGGTGCTAATGCATGACAGAGGCGAGTGGGATAATATTCCTTGGAAGAAATTAAAAACAAAACTTGGTATTGATGATAAAATATTTGAAGAAAGCCAGCGGGCTGCAATAAACTGGTCTCAGGATATATTTTCTCTTACTGCCAAATAACCACAGAGTCATATCTATAGATTTTAGTGACAAGCCACTTCACCATACCGGAACTACAGGCTTTGCATCCTGCCTGAATATTTTAAGAGCGAAATAGAAAATAAAAACAACTGGTGTGTTTATATTATTGAAGCCAGTGATGGTTCATTTTATACCGGTATTACAACCGATACGGAGCGACGGTTTTCAGAACATTTAAGTGGGAAAAAAGGTGCCAAATATTTTAATGGAAGAACGCCTATTAGCATTTTATATAGCGAAAAAAATCACAATAGAAGCTCTGCCAGTAAACGGGAATCCAGCATCAAATCAATGACTCGATCACAAAAAAAAGTACTGATTGATGCGACTCTATATTCTTAGACCTTCCCTAAAGAAGAGAGGGGGGAGGCTTATTTCGGAGTAACACCTCAGCTCACGCTCAAATTTGAACGCAATCTGAACAGTTACAGCGTTCGTTGGGGTGTTACATTTCGGAAAGTAACAAGTGCAAGCAGCCCAATTATAAACAATAATAGCGAAGCTGGCTCAGGCACTGCAAACGCTGAAGAGAAAACGATTGAATCACCCTTTTGCGTCGAATTAAAACTCCAGTGTGACTCAACCCTCTCGCTGCCATCGGTGAGAAACCCTCTCCCTAAAACCTCTACAGTACCCGCTATAGCGTCAAATTCCTGTGCGTATAAATAGCTCAGCTCAAACCAAAGATCAATGGTGCCATCGTAGCCTTTATCAAATGACCAAAGCATATCTCCTGATACGCTCGATGCACCGAAACCATAATAATTAACCCAGCTACCACTACTTCCCCACGGCCCAGGCTCCTTTACTTCAAAATCATTCAAAAAACCTTCTTCGGCAGCGCTTACTTCTGCCCAGCCTGGACTTGTAAAAAACACTTCTTCGGAAACGTAATCAATACTTTTTATTGCACCGGTTATTCCCAGTGAACCCTTCATCGGAAGGGCTATCGCTTGGGTACTGACAACTAATGTCAAAATACTCGCAAATACAACCTTGGAAATAGAACTCACTAAGCGTTTATTCAATTTGAGTCACCGTTAATTAATGAAATTTAATTTCAGATCGCATGCTAAAGCATTCCTCTTGGGCACAGTGTTACCAAGTGTTCCATTAATGTTATCGCTGTGAAATAAAACATTAAAAACACTACTCGTTTAACAGCCAATGACCACTAAGCCGTCTATTATTTCTTATCTCACCAAACCCTAAAGAGAAAATACCCACTTATGAACAAAAAACGTTTTTTTAGCGTCATCATCCCTTCACTCTTATTGGGTGCTTGCATGACTTACGACCCTTATTCAGGGGAAAAGAAAGTCAGTAGCGCAACGAAAGGTGCCGCTATTGGTGCGGGCATTGCCGCTCTCGGTGCTTTCGCCGCAAACAAGGATGATAGCGCCCGAACACGCAACGAACGTATTCTTAAAACAGCAACGGCAGGCGCTGCAATAGGAGGGGGTGCGGGGTATTACATGGATCGCCAAGAGGCAAAGTTGCGTCATCAACTTATGAACACTGGGGTTCAGGTTGAGCGCGTCGGCGATGAACTGATTCTGGTTATGCCGAGTAACATCACATTTTCGGTAAATAGCAGTAATATCCGCCCAGATTTCGGCGATGTATTGCAATCTGTGGCTTTAACTCTTAAGGAGTTCGATAAGACACAGATACAGGTTTCAGGCCACACAGATAGTAGTGGTTCCGATAGCTATAACATGATGCTGTCAAAGCAGCGGGCACAGTCTGTTGCCAATGTATTATCGTCAAACTCGGTTTCTACCCAACGCTTAATCATTCAGGGTTTTGGTGAAACCCAACCCATTGTAACTAACAATAGTGCGGCAGGGAAAGCGTCTAACCGACGTGTTGAGCTTAAATTGGTCCCTACCGGGTAATTATCCAGCGAACCCTGTAACTGTTCAGATTGCGTTCAAATTTGAGCGTGAGCTAAATAGTGACGACAAAAGAAGTTATAGCGGCGTGGATATATTCAAATTTAACCCCTTAAAAACAAAAAAAGATCAATGGGCGCTGATAAATTCAGACCCATCGACCTTTCTCTTTCTTTGTCTCTCAGATGGTAACTAATCAGTTATAGCCAAATTCAGATAGCATTCAAACTTGACCGTAAACTAGTGAGCTACCGAGGTATTAAGAAACAATATCTAGCAACTCAACATCAAATACCAGCGCAGCGTATGGCCCGATGGACCCACCCGCTCCCTTTTCACCATAAGCAAGGGTGTAAGGCAAATATAAGCGCCACTTAGAACCCACTGGCATCATCTGCAGCGCCTCTGTCCACCCGGCGATCACACCGTCAACTGGGAACTCAGCAGGCTGCCCACGATCATAGGAGCTATCAAAAACAGTCCCATCTACCAAGGTGCCGTGATAGTGAGTGCGAACGGTGGATGAAGCGCTAGGACGCTCGCCATCACCAACAGTAATCACTTCGTATTGCATACCGGATTCGGTCACGGTGACTTCGTCACGTTGTGAATTTTCTGCAAGAAAAGCTTCACCGATTGCCGCTTTCTCACCGGCATTCTGCGTTTCTTCCACTTTTAACTTAGCGTTAATTTCCTGGAATGCTGATTCCAAAAGAGCCTCTTCAACTTGGCTTGGCTGGTTATTCAAAGAATCTGTTATGCCTTCTAGTACAGCTTCAATTTCAAACCCCTCGAAAGGTGCGGTACTTAGCTGCCCACCCATTTGCTGGCCGATTCCGTAGCTAACACGCTGTTCTACTGTTGTAAACTTCTCTGACATTGAATTTCTCATTGGTTAATGGGTTCATAGGATCAAGCAACCGATGCGAGGTTAAGGGAATTCTCCCATGCAGTAAAGTAGATGAGTGCATCAAAACAAAAGCTTTTGCAGTAGGCGCTATTTAATACCGTGATCAGGTGTATTTGTTTCATCCGCCATGCCAAATAACTCACTGGCTTTTTCATCAGGCGTTTCATCAACAATCGCTTCGGCAATCAGTGACAATTGCTCTGTTTCAAAGTCGATATGTGCCGCGTTCAAAGCAGGCATTGTTTTACTTACCTTGCTGGAAAGTTGATTAAAGCGATCCACCTTGCCGTGTAAGCCTTGCTGCCCCACCAATGCTTTCACAGTGGCGTTGTAATGATTACTCACCGTACCCAGTGTGCCGCCAAGCTTTTGCAGCCGTTCTGCCACGATGCAAACCTGGTTGTAGATTTCACCCGCCTTATCGCTGATTTCACGCGCTTCTTCGTTGCTTCTTTCCATCATCCATAAATTGGCGACGGTGCGTAAAATAGGAATCAAGGTGGTATGGGAAACCAGAACAATCCCCCGCTCATAGCCATAGCTAAACAAATCCTTATTACTCCTTAATGCGTCGATATATGCAGGTTCTATAGGCATAAACATCAACACAAAACTGGGGCTACGCATACCCACCAGGTTGGTATAATCTTTCGATGCAAGGTCATCTATATGCTTTTTAACCGCTTTGACATGCTCCTTCATTGCCAGCACCTGTTCCTCTAAACTGTCCAACGATACCGCCTTTTCGTAAGCAATTAGCGACACCTTACTGTCGATAATAATATGTTTATTATCAGGCAGTTTAATTAAGTAATCCGTTTGTTTTTGCTTTCCATCCACGTCTTTGAAAGAGCTTTGCGTTTCGTAGTGCGCATCCTCAATCAACCCACTCATTTCTAACGTACGTTTCAACTGTGCCTCACCCCACGCCCCACGCTGCTGAGAGCTACCTTTTAATGCCGAGGTAAGATTGCTTGCGTCATCGCTCATTTTAAGGCCAATTTCCAGCACCTTTTTGATTTCTGAATTTAGGTGCGTATTTCCTTTGAGCGATTCATCGTGAATCGCGTTAATGCGGTTTTGAAAACCATCTATTTGTTCACGGAATGGTTTAAGCATCGCATTGATGCTTATTTTACTGGTATCAGTAAAAGAACGCCCCTTCTCTTCAAAAATTTTATTGGCAAGATTTTCAAACTCCTTTTTTAACACCAACTTTTGTTCTGCAAACTGTTCTAGCTGTTGCTGATGGTTTTTTTCTCTCTCCTTTAAAGAAGTATTTAATTCTGTGTGCTCAGAAGAAAGGCTTGAAAATTGTCCCTGTAAATCCTCAAATTTATTTTTTAGCTGATTTAATGGCTCTTTAATTTCTTGGTATTTAAGCTCGGTTTCATATGCTTTTACTTCGTGGCCCCTTGCTTCTTTATCTAACTGGGCGCTAATGGATCTTTGTTGATTCAGATTTTCTCTCTCTGCTTTCAGTTCATCAGTAGTAATTGCTAAGCGATTAATTAAATCCTGCTGATGGTTTTTCTTTTCTTGTAACTCGGCCTCTAAGGCATACAGAGATTTTTCTGCAGAATGACGCACACTGGTAATGTCTACCAGCTGACTTTGTAGCGTTTGGCAGGACAGCGTTGTCTTTTCTAATTCTGCCTTTATAGAAAGGCTGGTGTTTTTCAGGCCCGTCGTCTTCTTACTCATCACAATATAAACAAGCAGGTATACAATGAGGCCAGTGACTACGCCTGTAACGACGATAGTGACAAGTAATGGAATGATATTATCTGGGGTAAAAACCATTCTACTCTCTCTTTTTCGAATTAAAAATTGCGTAACTATTCATCTCACGTCCAAATTCGTGCTATTGACTAAAATAGACAATACGACACAGGGCA
Source organism: Pseudomonadales bacterium (assembly GCA_016763235.1). GTDB lineage: Bacteria > Pseudomonadota > Gammaproteobacteria > Pseudomonadales > UBA3067 > UBA3067. The sequence continues at coordinate 2,699 of JAESUE010000340.1, read as the reverse complement.
TCACGCAAACCAAATATTTCTGGAACTAATAGAAAAATATCGATAGCCCATCAATATCGAGCGCGCAAGCATAAACATTGAAAGGGAAAACCACAATCCATGATTCCCCCAGTTTTGCGTAAAATACCAAGTCGGAAAAAACACCATAAACAAACAGATAAACATCACGTCACGCATTTCTTTTGTTTTCGTTGTGCCGATAAAAATACCATCAAAAAGAAAGCTCAAAAAAGTAATCAGGGGCATCCATACTAGCCAAGGAAGATACTCCTTCGCAACGTGGGCCACCGCTGGCAAGTCGGTTAAGGCGTCAATAAGCGCCGCACCGAATAAACCAAAAGCCCCTAAAAGAGCGAGGGAAAATATTGCACTCCAAAGCCCAGCGACAAGATTACTGCCATGAAAGTCAGCCAACACCCTCGCGCCCCTGCTGCGATACTGGCCAACATATTCGCCCGCTTTCGCTTCTGCTGCGTTGGCAAAACCATCAAGGCTATTGGCAATTAACATAAGAAAGGTGATCAACACGGCATTGGCGGCTAGCGTTTCATCGCCCTGTTTTGCTCCCTGTGCAGTAAAAAAAGCGAACACAAAGATAAGCAGGCATGTGCGGATAAAAATATCCCCATTTACCTGAAAAAAAGCCCTGAGTGGCGTAAACGACATTTGTTTAAGCTCAAATCCCTCACCACTCACTGCAATATACTTTTTTACAAACCAAAACGACAAACCAAGCCCAAGGTATTCAGAAAGTACCGTCGCTAAAGCAACGCCGCGAATATCCAATTCAAACACCATGACTAGTAACACATCTAAAACTATATTCACTGCATTCACAAATAGAAGTATTGCCATCAGGGTTTTAGCTTGCTGTGTGCCGATCAACCACCCAGCTAGTACAAATTGCAGCAGGGTCGCAGGCGCGCCCCAAACTCGATACTGGCAGTAAACCAAGCTTGCCGCCCTAACCTCTTCTGTTCCACCTATAAGCCCAATCGCAATAGGAAACAACCCAGTTTGTGCCGCTATAATCAACACACTGATCAATAACGCAGCCAAACACCCTTGCGTAAGAACACCAAGGCTTCGCGGCCAATCCTTTGCACCGTAAGATTGCGCTGTAAGCCCCGTTGTCGCCATTCTTAAAAAGCCAAATGCCCAAAATACAAAGGTGAATATATTCCCCCCTACTGCCGCCGCGCCCATATACCAGGCGAAATTCAAGTGGCCAAGAACCGCTGTATCCACAAGCCCCAGCAAAGGTACTGAGATATTAGAAAGCATCAGTGGCCAGGCAATTTGCCAAATAGCGCGATGTTTTTGACGATCAAAAAGTGCCTGCTTCATACAAAGAACTGGAACATGATTAAATTAGCCTTATTACAACAGTCACTGAACTACTTCCATCATAGGGAAGCTCGCTTTATTATCAAGCCTACTCTCTCTGTACAGCGCGATGACCGTTATGACAAAAGACCTGAAACCAAAGGCTAACGCATCTAACCAAGCAAACGTTACACGTTTTCTTGCTAAGGTTGAGAAAAACAAAGCCATTTTGACTGCGAAAAAGGGGGAACATGGGAAACCATGTCGGCTTATTTTTGCCATGGATGCCACAGCAAGCCGCCAGCCAATGTGGGATAAAGCCTGCCACCTACAAGTCGAGATGTTTAACGCCACTGTTATGCAACAAAATTTACGTGTGCAGATTTGTTATTATCGCGGTTACCAAGAGTTTTCGGCCAGTCATTGGTTGCACAACAGCGAAGCAGTTCGCGAGAAAATGTGCAGTGTCAGCTGCCTCGGTGGTCATACTCAAATATATAAAGTGTTAGAGCATGCCTTGCTCGAACATAAAAACCACAAAGTGCAGGCAGTGGTATTTGTGGGTGATGCTCTAGAAGAATCCATTGATGATCTCTGCCATTTAGCAGGAAAAGCGGGCATTTTAAAAATTCCAGTTTTCATCTTCCAGGAAGGCAAAGACCCTCGTGTACGCCAAGGCTTCCAGCAAATAGCCCGTTTAAGCGGGGGTGCCTATGCAGCATTTGACGTATCCAGCGCGAAAGAGTTAGGCGCTCTGCTTGGCGCTGCTGCCGCCTATGCCAGTGGTGGAAAAAAAGCACTGGAGCAGTTTTCCTTACAGCACTCCGGTAAAGTAAAACAACTTGCCCAGCAAATAATTTAAACCACTGGATGCCATGCATATTTTATTAATTGTTACTTTGTGCGCTCTTGCCGGCCTATTTTTGATGAGGGCGTGGCCGTCTTTGGACAAAAAACAGAAAACCCAGTGGGTACTGGTAGTCAGCGCGGGCTTGCTGGGCGTTCTTGCCGTTACGGGGCGAACGCACTGGCTAGGCGCTGTCATCGCAGGATTAGCGGCCAGTTTACGCGGTTTTATTCCTGTTCTGATTCGATTACTGCCCTTATTGAAACAACAGCTTCAACGCCATTCATTCACTAAAAAACCGCAACAAGAACAGGGGTCAGCGGTTAATACCGACATCCTCTGTATGCAATTAGATCATGAGAGTGGAGAGCTATCCGGGGAGGTGCTTTCTGGCCCATTTGCCGGAAAACAGCTTCATGCTCTCACCTTAACCCAGTGCCAGAAGCTAATGAATTACTGTGAGCAAGAAGACCAAGCTTCCGTTGATTTGCTGAACGCCTATTTAGAGCAGCGCTTTGGCGACTCT
>JAESUE010000339.1 GCA_016763235.1 Pseudomonadales bacterium | reverse complement strand
GATTGCGTGCCAATTTGAGCGTGAGCTGAATAGTTACCTATTTTCTATGTGTTAACTAGCCACCAAAGTCATCAAGCAGAATATTATCACGCTCTACACCAAGGTCGATCAACATATCAATAACTGCTTTGGTCATCATTGGCGGTCCACACATATAGTATTCGCAATCTTCTGGAGCATCATGCTCATCTAGATAATTGTCATACAAAACATTATGAATAAAACCAGTCAAACCCGTCCAATTATCTTCCTCTTGAGGATCAGAGAGTGCTACATGCCACTCAAAGTTATCGTACTTTTTCGCAAGCTCATCGAACTCTTCAACATAAAACATTTCCCGAAGACTTCGCGCGCCATACCAATAGGTAATTTTTCGTTTACTGTTTAACCTTAGCAGCTGATCAAAGATATGAGATCGAAGAGGTGCCATACCAGCACCACCACCAACAAACACCATTTCAGCTTCTGTGTCTTTGGCAAAAAACTCACCAAATGGGCCATACACTGTTACTTTATCACCCGGCTTTAAATTAAAAACCCATGATGACATCTTGCCCGGCGGAATCCCCTGCGAACCAGGAGGGGGAGACGCAACTCTAATATTAAACTTAACAATGCCACGTTCTTCGCGGTAGTTAGCCATTGAAAAAGCACGTACAACCGTTTCGTCAACTGTAGAAATATTATCCCAGATTTTAAAGCGATCCCAGTCTCCCTGGTATTCCTTTTCAATATCAAAGTCACGATAATTTACGGTATGAGGTGGGCTCTCTAACTGTACATAACCACCAGCACGGAAATTAACGTTTTCACCTTCAGGAAGCACTAACACCAATTCCTTGATGAACGTAGCAACGTTATTGTTGGAGCCGACTGTGCACTCCCACTTTTTAACACCAAAACAGGAATCTTCCACCTCAACTTTCATATCCTGCTTTACAGGAACTTGGCAAGATAAACGCCAGCCATCACGCACTTCACGCTTATTAAAATGCGTTTCCTCAGTAGGTAAAATATCACCACCACCTTCAAACACCCGCACTTTACACTGGCCACAAGTACCACCACCACCGCAGGCAGAGGAAACAAATATCTGCTGATCTGACAGAGCGGTCAATAATTTTCCACCTGCGCTACAGTCAACCCCCTTCTCAGGGTCATTATTGATATCAATATGCACCGCACCGGTGCTAACAAGCTGTGATCGCATCACAATAATCACCGCAACCAAGGCCATAATAATGGCGGTGAACATCCCAACACCAAGTATAATTTCGAGATCCATTAACGTACTGCCCTTCTTTAGGTTTCTATGGGGTAACTATTCAGCTCAAATTAGCTCCCAATAATAGGTGAGCTTAACTATTTTGTAATGGGCCATTCAAATTAACAATATAATCCAAACAACAATGTTTACTGAATAGATAGTTATGGTGGTTTATTAAAGTTGAACACCAGAAAACGACATAAAGCCCAGTGACATCAAGCCGACTGTAATAAAAGTAATCCCTAATCCTCTCAAACCTTCTGGCACATCACTATATTTAAGCTTTTCACGAATACCAGCAAGGGTCACAATCGCAAGCGCCCACCCTGTACCAGCACCAAACCCATAAACGACACTTTCACCAAAATCATATTCACGCTCAACCATAAACAGCGTAGCACCTAAGATTGCACAGTTAACGGTGATAAGCGGTAGAAAAACACCCAGTGCGTTATACAAAGAAGGGACGTATTTATCGAGGAACATTTCCAATATCTGCACTACAGCAGCAATAACACCTATATAGGTCAACAGGCCCAAAAAGCGCAAATCTACTCCCGCAAGATCCTCACTGATCCAGGTCAGCGCACCTTCGTTCAACAGCACTGAAAGCAGTAGTTGATTAATTGGAACCGTAACCCCCAGCACAACCACAACAGCAATCCCTAGGCCAATTGCACTTTCTATTTTTTTGGATATTGCAATAAAAGTACACATTCCCAAGAAAAATGCGAGGGCCATATTTTCAATAAAAACGGCCTTTATAAACAAACTAAGATAGTGTTCAAACATGTATTACTCCTAGAACGCGTCTTTTACTTTGGTGTGACTGGTGATTTTAAAATCAATGGCTTCTACCTGATCTGTCTTCACAGTACGAAGCCCCCAGATAATTAGGCCTATCAAAAAGAAGGCAGAAGGAGGAAGCAGCATAATTCCACATGGAACATACCAACCACCATCTGAAACTAACGGAATAATTTCTATGCCGAAAAGTTTACCTGACCCCGAAAGCTCACGAATCACGCCGAGGGTAAGCAACATTGCGCTATACCCCAACCCATTACCAATGCCATCTAAAAAGCTAAGTACCGGCGGATTTTTCATCGCAAATGCCTCCGCACGACCCATAACAATACAGTTTGTAATAATCAGACCTACAAACACGGATAAGTCCTTACTGATCCCATAAGCGTAGGCTTTTAAAGCTTGGTCAACGACGATTACCAAAGAGGCTATGATGATCATCTGCACGATGATACGAATACTGGTTGGTATATGTTTGCGGATAGAGCTGATAAAAAAGCTTGAGAAAGCCGTTACCAGTGTCAATGCAAGGCACATTGTTAACGTTGTATTCAGGTTTGTGGTTACGGCAAGAGCGGAACAAATACCGAGTATCTGCAAGCCAATCGGGTTATCGTTAAAAATCGGCCCAAGTAAGATCGTTTTTGTTTTAGGTGCATCCGACATTTTTATACTCCCTCCCCACGAATGTTATTCAGAAATAAACCGAACCCGTCATTGCCCATCCAAAACTGAACCAGGTTAGTAACACCGCGACTGGTAAGAGACGCTCCAGCGAGTGCGTCTACCTGATATATTGCCTGAGGCTTACTTGCATCAACGCCGCCTTTTTTCAAACGGAGGCCAACACTATTATCTTCCTTATAAACTTGTTTTCCTGGCCATTGCGCTTTCCATCTGGGGTTATCTACTTCACCACCCAAACCGGGAGTTTCTGCGTGTTCGTAAAAACCTAAACCTGCAACCGTATTGAGGTCATTTTCTAACGCAATAAAACCATAAAGCGTCGACCACAAACCGTAACCGTGTATTGGCAGAATAATTTTATCCAGACCTCCGTTACTATCTCGGTATAAATAAACAGCCGCATATTTTGCGCGGGAATGAATCGAAGCGGTATCAATATCTGATGGCAATTTCACATTAATGCCTGATGTTTTTGCCGCCCGACGCTGGTTATAAAGGCTTAGGTCGGTAACACCTAAGTCTGCCAGCTCGGATTCCGTTGCAAAACGGCCTTCACTGACATTCACAAGTTTTACTTCAACTTTTTCAAACGCATCCTTAACAGACACCCCAGGAGATAATAGGCCCGCAGCAGCGAGAATATTTTTTTGCTTATCGAGTAGCTTATTTTGTTTTTGAATCGGCTTTAAAGAGACTGCTGCTACCGACACAATCACCGAACAAACCAAACATAGCAATGTAGCAACGATAATGGTCTTGCTTACGGAATCATTAGACATTGCGTGCACTCCTGCGCTTAATATTAGCCTGTACTACAAAGTGATCAATGATCGGAGCAAAAAGATTCGCAAAAAGTATCGCCAACATCATGCCTTCTGGGAACGCTGGATTGATAACGCGTATCAGCATAACCATAACGCCGATCAAAATACCGAAACACCATTTCCCTGTATCAGTCATTGCTGCAGAAACTGGATCGGTAGCCATAAATGTCATACCGAATGCAAAACCACCCAATACAAGGTGCCAGGCAGGTGACAGGCCAAACATCGGGTTATCGCTAGTCACAAAATTAAAAAGCAACGAAGTCGCCACCATACCGGAGAGAACACCTGCAACAATTCGCCATGAGGCAATTTTACTAATTAGCAGCACCGCCAATCCTAATAGAATAGCGAGTGTTGATGTTTCGCCCACAGACCCTGGAATTGTTCCAAGAAACGCATCCATCCACGTAATGCCTGCAGCCTGAATTGCAGCAACACCACCTTCAGCAGCAAGACCTAGGGCAGTTGCACCGGTCACACCATCAACGGCGATCCAGACTGCATCGCCAGACATTTGTGCAGGGTATGCAAAAAACAAAAAGGCACGCCCTGTCAAAGCTGGGTTAAGGAAGTTTTTACCTGTACCACCAAATACTTCCTTACCTAGAACAATACCGAAGCTAATTCCAAGAGCAACTTGCCATAGTGGAATAGAAGGCGGACAAATTAAGGCAAAAAGAATCGAGGTTACAAAGAAACCTTCATTTATTTCATGGCCGCGTACCGAAGCGAAAAGCACTTCCCAGAATCCACCCACCATAAACGTTACTGCATAAATAGGCAGAAAATAAACGGCACCGTAAATAAAGTTATCCCAAAGGCTGGATGCACTATGGCCAGCGAATATCTCAATAATTGCGCCATGCCAACCAGTAAGGCTATCCATTCCAGCTGCAGCCATAGCAGTATTACCCTGCAAGCCGACGTTATACATTCCAAAGAACATAGCAGGAAAAGTTGTCATCCATACGAGAATCATGATTCGTTTTAAATCAATAGAATCTCTCACATGCGATGCACCTTGCGTCACATCTTTAGGTTTATACAAACCGGTATCAACCGCCTCGTACAAAGCATACCATTTCTCGTATTTCCCACCTTTTTCAAAGTGTGGTTCGATATCATCTAAAATTTTTCTTAATCCCACAGAGTTAGCCCTCAACCTCAATTCGCGTCAGATTTTCCCTAAGAATAGGACCGTATTCGTACTTTCCTGGACACACATAAGAACAAAGTGCCAGATCTTCTT
>JAESUE010000338.1 GCA_016763235.1 Pseudomonadales bacterium | reverse complement strand
TTTTTGATGAATGCCATAACTTGGAATTTATTCGTTGCCATGCCGACTGCCATATTGGCAACATTCTGTGGAGGGATGATACGGGCCCACACTCTGTGGATTTTGATGATTGCCGAATGGCCCCAGCTATTCAGGATTTATGGATGCTAATGGCCGGTGATCGCCAAGAACGCACCCTGCAACTCGATACGATTTTAGAAGAGTATTGCCAATATACGTCGTTTAATAATGCAGAAATACGGCTAATCGAACCCCTGCGCACCTTGCGTTTGATTCATTACAACGGTTGGCTGGCCAAGCGCTGGGATGACCCTGCTTTCCCTTTGACCTTTCACTGGTTTAACACCGATAATTACTGGATGCAGCACATCGCCGAGCTGAGAGATCAATTAGATGCGATTGATGCTGAACCACTACAACGGTTTTAAAGACACGTAACTATTCAGCTCACGCTCAAATTTGAACAGTTACAGAGTTCGCTGAATAGTTACAAAGACACCTTGATTGAGCAAAAAAAATGGCCGTTATTACGGCCATTTTTTAATCTTAAATCTAACGCACCCCTATAGGTGAAGCGTAACGGCTAAATAAGGCCCTTCAACCGTTAACTCACCATACAAGTCATCAATATCATCCAGTTTAAACGTAAAAGTTCGGTAGCCTAGCTCTGCACCCACTCTATACGGTGACTCGTAAGCAGCACGTAGCAAAATATCCGAAACACCATTACCACTGACCATCAGGTAATTGGCTTCCGCGCCCAATGAAAACCCGGAAAAAGGCAGATCAAACTGCACTTTACCGTAAAGCATTGGCAATGGCGCACTAATGGACTGATCGGCTTGCAAAGAACCATCTGCACTCACCACCGACACCTCGCCATCAAACACCCGAATACTCATGCCCAAATCAAGTGAGACCCAGTTATCAAGGACCTCGTAATAAAAGGTGGCATCGGTATGGCTCAGGTCTAACGTTGAGCTAATGTCTTGCGCTGCCGAAAAAACCTGCCCTTCAAAAGTAATGTTTCGGCTTAAAGTGGAATTCGCATCCGTAGACATTTCTGTGCGTTGCAACTTTATATTGGGCACCATTGGCACCATGTGTTCAATAGCTATATAGAGATAGGTAGCGTCTTCTTCATCAAAACCAAGATCATTCTCCATATCGATCTCGCCTTGATTAGCAAATTCAATGCCACCAGAATAGGCTTGGGACCACATACTGGCTCCCGCATAAACGCCAAAAAGAGTATCCGCCTGAACCCCCATGGGTAGGCCTGCCACAACTGCCATCAACGCCAATTCTTTTTTCATAGTTGTTCTCACATTAAAATAAAATTTCATTAAACAAAAAAAAGATCATAATCACACGATTAGCAAGTTATTGAAAAACGCCAGCCTAAAGACTGGGGGTTCACTTATCTACCCATAGCATTTTTTAACAAGGTGCTACGCAAAACATAGACAAGCATTTTAACAAACCAACTATTAACCCAAGCTTAGCACAGCCGATTTATCCCGTTTATTTAAAGCATAATCGCGTTAACGACTATCAATAACGGCACAGAGATACTATTTATCTGAAAGGTTTCTGAATGTAATCACAATGAAGGTTTCGTAAGTAATTTGTTTCAGCGGGCTGATTCGCCGCCACAACCACCTTCACATCTAGCCGATGAGATAAATCAATGAGAGACTTCAGCACAACTTCCCCCACTTCGTTTCCTGGCTCACTCTGAGTCAGTGAATCTGCAATTTCAACGTAATGAAATTTAAACTTATTAAATAATGCCAGCGAACCATAACCTGAGCCAAAGTCCTTAACCGCTATTTTTAGGCCTGCTTGTATCAACTTGCCCATTTTAGACTCGCTACTACTTGAGCGGCTGGATAATACTTTTTCAGATAGTACGATTACAATATTTTCTGGGGCAAGATTATACTTATGCAGGCTCGCCAAAAATTTCGGTAGAAAATCATCTTTTACCAGTTGGCAGTGATAAATCTCAAGAAATAAATTTAATTTTTTCCCATCAGATTGTATCTGCTGATAACCATACAAATACTGCAACGCCTCATCTAACACCCAGTCAGCGAGGCCGGCAAGCAGCCCTATTTCATCCGCAGTGGCAACAATGGTTTTTTCATCGAGTAAGCCCTGATCGGGGTGGTTCCAATAAATTTTTGGCGCAAGACCCACGCGTATGTCAGTACTGGCATCTGAAATCTCTTCGTATTCAATGAAAACCTGCTTTGCCTCCATTGCCTTTCTAAGATCCTGCTCAAGACGCATCCACTGTACAACCTGCGTATTCATCTCGGTGGTAAAATATTGATAAACATTACGCCCTATTACCTTCGCCCGCTTTAACGCCATGGCCGCGTTTTTCAGCAATTCCTGGCCGCTATTGCCGCAACTTGGATATACCGCAATACCAACACTCGCGCCAATGCTGACCTCATGCCCATCTAATAGATAAGGTTGCGCCATCTCATTAATAATTTTTCTTGCCACTACACCTGCATTTTCACTGGCATCCAAATTTTCCAGCACAATGGGGAACTCATCACCACCCAGTCGCCCAACAAAATCTTCGCCGCGAACCAAAATTTGCAAACGCCGCGCAACCTCTATTAATAGACGATCCCCAAAATCATGCCCAAGACCTTCGTTGATATACCGAAAATGATCGAGGTTGACCAGTAGCACAGCCATTTCTTCGCGATTCTTCTTCGCTTTGCTCAGGACCTCATCAATCACTTCTTCAGAACGCGCCCTGTTTGGAAGAGAAGTCAGGTGATCGCGGTTACTTAACGCAGTAACTTTTTCAGAGCGCTCGTTACGCTTATTAAGCTCTTTGAAAGCAAAGACAATATCCATTTCATCCATGTTTGATACGGGCACAGCAGCAAAGGATGCATTAAATACCGCACCATCGGTTCGCCAAAACTTTGATTTTTTTACATGGAGAATACTACCTTCTCGACAGGCCTGATAAATAGGATGCTCATGCCACTGAGAAACCAGTTTATGATGCGCTTCTTCAAGAATTGTTTCTAGGTAAAGCCCTAGCAATTGCGTAGGTGTTGATCCCAGCAAGCGTCCGGCTGATGCATTTGCCAATACGACAACGCCATTGCTATCAATACCCAGCACTCCTTCATCTGCAGCCTTGAATAGCTTTTCGGATTCATCGTGGAGATGCTTTAGAACTTCGCGATTACGATGCAGTTGAATTAAATGCTCAACTTTGGAACGCAAGGTTTTTTCCGCCACGGGTTTATAAAGAAAATCCACCCCAGCAAACAAAGCCTCATGGAGCTTCCGTTTTTCATCAGACAAATGAGGTAACAGCAAAATGATAGGAATATGGCGCGTTTCAGAACCCGCCAATAAACGATTAATTAAGGCAAAGCCTTCATTTTCAGATAGATCAGAAGAAATAACTAAAGCTGATACATCATTTTCTGCAATGTGGGCTAAAGCATGGGTCATTGATTCAGATAAATAGAAAACCGCATCCAAGTCTTCCAGAAGATGGGCGCATGTGTCGCGATTCTCAGCAATACTATCGACAATAAGGATTTCAGCTTTCCGATAATCCATGGGAAAATCCTGCATACTCAATAATTAAAAGTAGGGTTCACAGAGGAAGCAAGGAAGCCCCTGAATAAGGCTTTCGTTCATGACTTACTCAGAGCATCCCTAGCGTTAACATCCAACAAGTATAGTTATAGATCAGACTTTGAAAAATAATAATTGTTATTATATGGCTATTCAGCAAACTCTGTAGCGGTTCAAATTTGAATGCACTCTGAACAGTTACAAGGTTCGCTGAATAGTTACCAAACATTAAGACTTACGACTAGAGAAGCCGCTATTTCAAACCTGCATTTTTCTTGGCCGCAACCCTCAAGCGCAAGGCATTGAGCTTAATAAAACCTTCTGCATCCTTCTGGTTATATGCGCCTGCATCATCCTCAAAGGTGGCAATCTCAGGGTCAAACAGTGAATCGGACTCAGACTGCCGTCCAACGACTGTTACGTTGCCACGATACAATTTCAAGCGCACCTGACCATTCACATGCTTTTGCGTTTCGTCGATCAAGGCTTGCAGAGCCAAGCGCTCTGGCGACCACCAGTAACCGTTATAAATCAAGCGGGAATAACGCGGCATAAGGTCATCTTTAAGGTGTGCTGCCTCACGATCAAGAGTAATCGACTCTATAGCGCGGTGAGCCTTAAGCATGATGGTGCCGCCGGGCGTTTCATAACAGCCGCGAGCCTTCATGCCCACGTAGCGGTTTTCAACAATGTCCAAACGGCCAATGCCATTCGCACCACCTACTTTATTCAAGTGCTCTAACACTCGTGCAGGGCTCATGGACTGCCCATCAATGCCGACAATATCGCCTAGTTTATAATCCAGCTCAATGTAGGTAGGCGTATCCGGTGCGTTTTCAGGTGAAACGCTCCAGCGCCACATATCTTCTTCCGGCTCAGCCCAAGGGTCTTCAAGAATATCGCCTTCGTAGGAAATATGCAGAAGGTTCGCATCCATAGAATACGGAGACCTTTTGCCCCGCTTCATTTCAATGGGAATGTTGTTATCTTCAGCGTATTTCATCAGCGTATCACGGGAAGTCAGATCCCATTCTCGCCACGGTGCAATCACTTGTATACCTGGCTGCAAGGCATAAGCGCCTAATTCAAATCGTACTTGATCATTCCCTTTGCCGGTAGCGCCGTGAGAGATCGCATCGGCACCCGTTTCACGCGCGATTTCGACCAAGCGTTTGGCAATAAGAGGGCGTGCAATGGCGGTGCCCAGTAGGTATTCGCCCTCATAGATAG
>JAESUE010000337.1 GCA_016763235.1 Pseudomonadales bacterium | reverse complement strand
TGTTGTATTTTTGATCTTTCTAGCAAGTTTAACGCTGTTTTAGTGTCGTTATTCTTGATTAATGCCTCGAAATAAAACAGATTCAGCATTAGGTTTTCTGGTTGGGTGGCATGCAGTGACTCAAGCAGTGTTACTGCAGCGCTGTAATCCTTGGATGCCAGCTTGATTTGCGCAAGGGTGAGATGCAGAAGAAGTTTGTTCGGTGTTTTTTCCGTTAATAGCGTGAGTTGTTTCTCTGCTTGCTGATACCGCTGCGTCGTTATCAGTAAGCTTATAAGGCGGTAGCGGATCATTAGTTGCTGAATGGTGTGATTATTCTCCAGCTGGCCTTTAAGGTGCCTTATTGTCTCTTCAGCGTCTGTTGTATAAAACGCTTCCAAGCGCGCTTTTATCAGGTAGAAATCAGTATTTTCAGGGTAGTATTTTGAGGGGTATTGCGCTGCTCGGCCTTTAGCATCAGCGACTCTGGACTCTGTGACAGGGTGTGTAAGAAGGTATTCAGGCGGTTTTTCCCCGCTGTACTGATGGGTTTTCTGGAGTTTTTCAAAAAAATTCCCAACTGACCGAGGGTCGATGTCAGCTTTCACCATCGTGCCCATTGCTAAGCGGTCTGCTTCCCGTTCATTGCGACGACTAAAGCGCAGCTGGGACTGTACGGCAGCAGCTTGGGTGGTGGCTAGAGCCGCGTAACCTGTTTCGCTGTCGCTCGCAGCGATCAGTAGCACGCTTGCCAGTAAAGCGGCTCCCTGTAGCCATTGGTTTTTCTGGGCTTCTTCAATGGTGCGTGCGAAGTGCCGCTGGCTTAAGTGCGCCAATTCGTGCGCGATCACACCCGCAAGCTCTCCTTCGGTATCAGAGTGAATAAATAGGCCTGCATTAACGCCAATAATACCCCCAGGAACGGCGAAAGCATTGATTGTCGGGCTGTTGACAAGCACCAAATTCAAGTGTTTGTCTGCAAGTTGACTATTGCTCGCTAGGCGATGGGTAATGTTTTGGAGGTAGCTCATCGCAAGAGGGTCGTGCATTAATGGCGCTTTTGATCGCAGTGCTCGCAGCCAGACTTGACCAAGCTGCCTTTCTTTCTCAGGAGAAATTATGCTGGAAACCCTGTCTCCGAGCAGAGGAAGGTTGTCGCTGGCGTTATCAGCACGCGCAGCAGTCATCAGTACGGCTGATGCGATACATGCGCTGATAAAGGAAAATAGCTTTGGGGTGAATGTAAATTGCAATTCAATAAACCATCAATACAAATTTATGTCAGACCTTAGTTAAGTGAGAAGAACGCATTGGCTTAGACGTGCATTAAGGACAATGGTTCCCGTTATTGCTTTATGTTGTGTAAGCATAAGCTCCTAAGTCTTGCAGACCGGTGAAAAACTCTCAATAGGCACAATTCAGCGTTAAATTACGTATTAGTATCATGCAGGCTGTGACGTCTGTTTTTTTCAGCGTATGACGTAAATTTGAACCTAATCTAAACAGTAGCAGGAAACGCGGATATATACCTATTGCGAAATTTATATCGCTGTGGGCATATCCTGTGTAACTATTCAGCTCACGCTTAAATTTGAACGGTTACAGAGTTCACTGAATAGCGACTATCCTGTAAGTGTTTTTAGCGTTTCGTGATTTAAATTAAAGGTAAGCGCGACTTCTGCGCATAGGCCGTATGCTGGATTAATATCAAGGGGGTTCCTGTGTGTTAGAGTACGATGAGCTGTTAGATGTGAGCGGGCTTGCCTGCCCAATGCCACTGTTAAAAATGAAACAAGGTCTTAATGCGATAAATAAGGGCCGTGTGCTACATGTTATTACTACGGATAGAGCATCTGTTCGTGATTTTGCTGTATTTCTTAAGCAAGCAGGCCATCAGCTTCTTGAGCAAAGTGAAGCGGGTGAACGATATCAATTTTGGATTAAAAAGGGCTAATAACGCACTGGAAAATTCAGTGCCGAAGAAAGTATGAGTATCCTTAAAATTATAAATAATTGGTTTGCAGACTACTTGTCCGATGAAGAGGCGGTATCTCTGCTATTTCTTATCCTTGTAAGCATCGGGGTGTTTTTTGTTTTCGGCCAAATGTTGGCACCGGTTTTTGCCAGTGTAGTCATTGCCTATTTGTTGCAGGGTGCTGTACTGCAGCTTGTAAAACGAGGAATGCCTGATTTTGGTGCTGTCATGCTAGTTTATATACTGACTCTCGGTTTTTTTGTGACATTTATGGTGCTCGTGCTTCCACTTGTGTGGCAGCAACTTACTGAGCTACTGGACTCTCAGTTGCCAAGAATGATTACCGAGACGAGCGAGCGGCTGGAGGCGCTGCCAGCAAAGTACCCTGAGTTGATCAGTGCGGATCAAGCCTTGCAGTGGAGCAACCGAATCAGTCTTGAAGTGGCTTCAGCAGCACAAAGCATCCTTTCTTTCTCTCTCTCTAAGTTGCCGAATGTTATTGCGCTACTGGTTTATTTTGTACTGGTTCCGGTAATGGTGTTTTTCTTTCTGAAAGATCGGGAAAAAATGGTTTGCTGGGGTAAATCATTTTTGCCTGTCAAAAGAACATTGTTGAAAGCAGTCTGGTTGGAAATGGATGAACAAATCAGTAATTATGTGCGCGGCAAAACCATAGAAATCTTTATTGTTGGTGCTGTTACCTTTGTGTGTTTTTGGCTTGTTGACGTAAGGTATGCGGCATTGCTGGGTTTGCTCGTGGGGCTATCTGTTGTTGTGCCCTACGTGGGGGCTGTAGTGGTAACGGTGCCGGTTGCCTTGGCGGGCTATTTTCAGTTCGGCTTGGGTGGATGGGATTCCCCCTTGGTTACTATGTTGCTGTTGTATACCGTGATTCAGGCCCTTGATGGCAATATATTGGTACCTGTATTGTTTTCCGAGGCTGTAAATCTCCACCCTGTTGCGATTATTGTGGCAATACTGGTGTTCGGTGGTTTGTGGGGGTTTCTAGGGGTGTTTTTTGCAATCCCCCTCGCAACACTGGTGAAAGCAGTCGTATCAGCGTGGCCGAAAGGTCTGCAGCGAGAGGATGAGTCAGCAATTAATGATGTGCTTGATGACCACGTATTCGATAATTAGGGGGTGCTAGATACTTTTTTTGCTGACTCTAATACCTGAATGACGTGCCCAGCTATGCTTACGCCTCTCCATTCTTTGACCAGTATGCCATCCTTGTTGATCAAAAAAGTGCTCCGCTCGACGCCTACAACTTCTTTGCCGGCAATGTTTTTTGGTTTTAGTACATCAAACTGCTGACATAGTGTCTCGTTAACATCTGAAACAAGCTCAAAAGGGAACGTTTCTTTTTCCTTAAAGGATTGGTGGGATTTCATATCATCTCTGGATACTCCGAGAACCACCGTCTTCAATGTTTTGAAGTCTTCGTAGTGAGCGCCAAAGTCTTGCCCCTCCATAGTGCAGCCTGGTGTTGCATCTTTTGGATAAAAAAACAGGATGACTTGATAACCTTTCAGTGAAGAGAGTTTGATGTCTTTGCTGCTTGTAGCGTTAGCGAAGAAGTTGTCGACTTTTTTATTTAAGATCACGGTCATTATATTTCCCTTTTTACTTTTTATGCTTCCAGCCTTCGTTCAAATATAACGTAAAAGTCACCGGTTTGCGTCGCTTAGCATTAACTTATGTTGCCAATATTGTCGGCTTTTATTGAAGGCTTCGTATGACATCTGTTTCACCCTCGTCGGGTATTCTCTTAGCTTGTATTTAGTTCGTATGCTTTGTAGTATTGCGCGTTTCGCTTTTGTGCTTATACTGAGTGCCGAATGGTAAGACTAAACGAGGAAATTTGATGATTTCAGGTAGCATCGTAGCATTGGTCACCCCGATGAATCAGAGCGGTAGCGTCGATTGGGGCAGTTTGGCCCAGCTCGTGGAAATGCATATTGAGAAAAAGACAGATGCTATCGTTGCGGTGGGCACCACCGGTGAGTCTGCCACCCTCGATATGGCTGAGCATACGGCGGTCATAAAATTTGTGGCAGAGCAAGCGGCTGGGCGAATTCCCATTATTGCCGGAACGGGTGCTAACTGTACTCGGGAGGCCATTGCGCTAACCCAAAGTGCTAAGGATGCCGGTGCGGATGCCTGCTTGCTCGTTTCTCCTTACTACAACAAACCTACTCAGGAAGGCTTGTATCAACATCATAAAGCGGTGGCAGAGGCCGTAGCAATCCCGCAGATGCTTTACAATGTTCCAGGGCGTACAGCCGTGGATATGCTGCCTGAAACCGTTG
>JAESUE010000336.1 GCA_016763235.1 Pseudomonadales bacterium | reverse complement strand
GTCATTGTGTGGACCCCTTGCTTTAACTGAGTTGTTGGTACTCTTCAGTTTGGCTCATCGAAGCCGTTTAGGTAAGTGGGTCCATACCATTAACCTACATGGTGCATGCCACGTGATCTACATCAACTATTCCTGCAGATCTGAACTCCGAAACTTGAGCTATAAATGATTATTTTTTAACGCCCTTATGCGCGAGTTTGGGAGTGAGATTAATAGTTACTGACTAACTTCCTACAAATGCCCGTTCAATAACGTAATGCCCCATCTTCCCCTGTCTTGATTCTTTAAACCCCCTTTCATTTAACATATCGCAGCAGTCTTTTAACATTGCGGTACTGCCACAAATCATAAAACGATCTGTTTCGACATTAAAATCGGATAAGCCTATATCACTAAATAACTGACCACTTTTCATCAGGTTGGTGAGCCGGCCCTGATTTTTATATTCTTCACGCGTTACGGTGGGGTAGTAAATTAATTTTTCCTTAATCGCCTCGCCTAAAAATTCATCATTCGGCAAGTCCTTAGTAATGGTATCTCCGTAAGCCAATTCTGAAATATGACGAACGCCATGGGTTAGAATCACTTTGTCGTAATTTTCGTACGTTTCAGGGTCTTTAATGATGCTCATAAACGGTGCTAAGCCCGTGCCCGTGCTTAATAAATAGAGGTTTTTACCTGGGAGTAGGTTTTCTTGCAGCAGCGTTCCTGTGGGTTTTTTACTGAGTAATATTTTGTCTCCGACAACAACATTTTTTAACCGAGAGGTCAGTGCGCCATCAGGCACCTTAATGCTGAAAAATTCCAGCTCATTTTCATGGTTTGCACTGGCGATACTGTAAGCGCGCATCAAGGGTTTACCCTCCTGCGGCAGGCCCATCATAATGAAGTGTCCATTCTTAAAACGAAAAGAGGCGTCTCGGCTGGTTCTGAAACTAAACAGCGTATCGTTCCAATGACGAATACTGGTGACATGTGCTTCAATAAAACCGGACATAACAAACTCCCAAAACCGCAAGTAATGATTAACGTGTAAAGACTATACAGGGAACTCTTATATCGGCAAAATGAATATTATTAATATATGTATTCGGAAAACCCGATATGAGATACAGCCTAAAGCAGCTTCATGTGTTCCTGAGGGTGGCCCACCACCAAAATATAAGCAAAGCTTCCATTGATCTCTCCATGTCACAGTCGGCTGTAAGTAGCGCCCTTTCTGACTTTGAGACGCATTATTCTATGCAGCTGTTTGACCGCAAAGGCAAAAAGCTACAGATCAACGAGCTGGGACGCGCTATCCGGCCTCAGGCACAAGCGTTGTTTGAGCAGGCCCAGGCATTCGAGCAGTTGCTTGAGCAACAAAGCACTATCCCTGCGCTGAAAGTGGGAGCCACGCTGACTATCGGTAATTATCTTGCGGTGGGTATTATGGCCCAATACATGAAACAGTACCCTGGTGCGCAGGTTCAGCTTCATGTTGCGAATACGGCCAACATCAGCGAGCAGGTGCTTGATTTTCAACTCGATATTGGCTTGATCGAAGGTGAACTCCAGCATCCAGAGCTGGACGTTTTCCCATGGCTGGAGGATGAGCTAGTGGTGTTTTGTTCGCCCAATCATCCCCTTGCTGCAAACACTTCCGTCAGCGATAAGGAGCTATTGTCTGCACGGTGGATATTGAGAGAAAGCGGCTCTGGCACACGGCAAACCTTTGATCGAGCGACGTCGGGCTTGCTCACCAAAATGGATGTAGGGCTGGAGTTGGAGCATACCGAAGCCATTAAGCGCGCCGTTGAAGCAGACTTAGGCATCAGCTGTTTATCGAAAGTAGCACTGAATGATGCATTTAAGCGCGGCAGCCTAATTGCCCTGCATGTACCACAAAGAAATTTCCGGCGGCATTTCTACTTTATCTTGCACAAACAAAAGTATCTCAACAGCGCCATCGAAAACTGGATGGCGCTCTGTGAGCACACTCAACCACGGTAAACCTTTGCTCGACGTAACGATTCAGCTCATGCTCAAATTTGAGCGCAAGCTGAACTCTTACAGCGCTCGCCGAGTACTTAGCGCTCGACTTAAAATATTTTCTAAACGTGCCTTTTCCCTGCGAAAACTTCTTGGGTTGCCTTTTTTAGCAACCACCGCCAGACCTTTTCGCGCAAACGCCGCTGCTGCGCGATAATTCCTCTGCTGCAAGCGTAGTTCAGCAAGTAATCGGTAAGGTCTTACGGCATGAGGGTTAATGCGAATAGCCCGCTCCAACTTGGCTGCAGCAAGGTTTTCTTGATGTAAGGCCAGATGCTTTTCGGCCTGATTCAGCAAGGCAACTTGCGGCGGCGACAAGCGCTCTTCACCTCTTACAAAAGGTGGGGGAATCCGCCGATTTGACGCTGGCAACTCTCCACGGCTTTCACCCTTGCCAGAAGGATACATTTCAACCTGAACGGGATTTTGGGTGCAGGCTGACAAAAATAAAAGTAACAACAAAATAAAAACACGTGACATAAATAACCTTCTAGAAGTATCAGGAGTAAAACGTAACGATTTAGCGAGCCCTATAACGGTTCAGATTGCGTTCAAATTTGAGCAGAATAAGGCAGAAAATGTGAGCTTATACCTATAAGTGAGCATTTTTTAAGACCGTTATGCGCGAATTTTGGCGTGAGCTGAATCGTTACATAAGGGCTTACCTGAATAAGCCCTTGATCCGATCGATAAACTTATCGCCCTGCCCGCAGGCTGTCCACTGATCGGGAATGGATTCAATGTGCATGGGGATTTGTTTCGCCCCTTGGCAACGTTTGCCAGTACGCAGGCCTGCCATGGGATCGTACCAGATATGACGAATATCATCGCCTTGATACGGTTCCAGCGAGTGCGCATTCAGCCCTAGCATAATGTCGCTCCAAACCCGTAAAGCGCCTGTGGAACCTGTCATGGGCGTTTTGCCATTGTCATCCCGACCTAACCATACGATGGTGAGATAATCCTCTGAAAAACCAGCGAACCAGCTATCTCTCAGACCGTTCGTGGTGCCTGTTTTTCCCGCAACATCGATATGGTCTGGCAGAATGGAATAGGCAGAACGCCCGGTGCCATTGCGCATCACCTCTTTCAAGCCCTCGGTTAACAGTGCGATAGCTTGTGGCTCGAAGCGCTGCCCCACCGTAAAAGGGTAGCGGCTTAGCGGTTTACCGTCGACATCCAGCACTTCGCGAATGGCCCGCAGCGGGGTATTAAAACCGCCAGAGGCAATCGTCTGGTACATGGATGCCACCTCAATGGGCGTTAAACCGGTTCCACCGAGCAATACAGCTGGGTAAGCGGGTAAGTCACGCTCAAGCCCCAGGCGCCTTATTGTTTCCAGCACTCTTGGCAGGCCCAGTTCCATCCCTAAACGTGCAGCAGCTTGGTTATAGGATTTCGCCAATGCCTCAAGCAGTGTGACCTGGCCGTGACTTCGGCGATCATAATTTTTCGGCGTCCACAAATTACCTTCTTCCGCTTCAATTTCTATGGGGGCATCTTCAATCAGGCTGCCCCAATGGTACAAATGATAGTCCTCCAGAGCGGTCAGATAAATAGCCGGCTTCAGCAGTGAACCAATTGGGCGAACAGCATCTAATGCGCGATTAAAACCAGGCAGGCGCACATCACGACCGCCAATCAAACCCAAAATCTCACCGCCGTCAGCTGAACTAATGACCACCGCGCTTTGCAGGGATTCAGCCGGCATTTTATAGCCATGTTCCAGCTGTTTCATTCGTTTCGTCATGGCCGTTTCTGCAACTTGCTGCAATGCAGGATCAAGGGCGGTAAATATCCGCAGCCCCTCATTCCGCAAATCTTTGTCCGCATAATCACGGCGCAACTGGCGTTTAACCAAATCCATATAGGCTGGGTAAGGCGAATTACTACGGGGTTTACGGGCAATATTTAATGGTTTTTTGATCGCCGACTTATACGCTTGCTCGGTGATAACACCTTGATCCTTTAGTATCGTTAACACTTGATTTCGACGTTTACTTGCCCGCTCAGGATGACGACGCGGATTATAATAGGAAGGCCCCTTAATAATGCCCACCAATAATGCAATCTGATCCAGCTTTAACTGCTCAGGCGTACGACCAAAGTAATACGCACTTGCCAACCCCAGCCCATGCACGCCCTTGTCACCGTTTTGCCCCAGATAAATTTCATTCAGATACGCTTCGAGAATTTCTGCTTTGTCATAATGCAGCTCCAATAACAGGGCCATCACCGCTTCGAGAGCCTTGCGCCAATAACTACGTTCATCGGTAAGATAGAAATTCTTCACCAGCTGCTGTGTCAGCGTACTACCACCTTGCTCAATTTTTCCTGCCTGAATATTCACCAATAGCGCTCTCACAATGCTACGCCAAGCAACTCCGTGGTGTTCAAAATAACCACGGTCTTCCACCGTAATCAGGCTCTCAATAAAAAGTGGGGAAATCTCTTCTAACTGAATCAAGTCCCTATCTTCATGATGATTCGGATAAAAACCGCCAATTTTCATCGG
>JAESUE010000335.1 GCA_016763235.1 Pseudomonadales bacterium | reverse complement strand
ATTTCAAGGCCTTGAACGATGCTGATCTCACCATCTTTACAGGTTACAGGGAAGGAATAAATTAAACCTTCTTCAATGCCATAGCTGCCATCGCTGTATATACCCATGCTTACCCAGTCATTATCATTAGTACCTAGTGCCCAATCGCGCATATGCTCGATGGCTGCATTGGCAGCAGAAGCCGCGCTAGAAGCCCCGCGCGCTTTGATAATTGCGGCACCACGCTGCTGAACGTCTGGGATGAAGGTTTCTTTGTACCAGCTATCATCAACCATTGGGGCAGCTGCTTCGCCTTTTACTAGAGTTGATGAAATCTGAGGGTATTGGGTTGCAGAGTGGTTACCCCAAATTGTCATTTTAGTAATATCGGTAACATGTGTACCGGTTTTTTCTGCTAACTGCGCAATCGCACGGTTATGGTCAAGGCGTGTCATAGCTGTGAATTGGCGTGGGTTGATGTCTGGTGCGTTACGCTGAGCAATAAGAGAGTTAGTGTTCGCAGGGTTGCCGACTACCAGCACTTTGATATCGCGGCTGGCCACTTCGTTAATTGCTTTTCCTTGCGCGGAAAAGATTGCCGCGTTGGCTTCAAGAAGATCTTTACGTTCCATGCCAGGACCACGAGGACGGGCACCAACAAGCAATGCGTAATCAGCATCTTTAAAAGCAACGTTTGCATCATCAGTCGTAACGATTCCCTGAAGAAGCGGGAAAGCACAGTCATCCAGCTCCATTGCAACGCCCTTTAATGCATCTAGTGCTGGAGTGATTTCAAGCAGCTGTAAAATTATAGGCTGATCAGCGCCGAGCATCTGGCCAGACGCAATGCGAAAAAGAAGCGAATAACTAATTTGACCTGCTGCACCTGTGATTACAACTTTGGCTGGTTGTTTCATTAATTTTCCCCTGTTGTAGAATGGTCTGAAAAAGCCTTTTGAGCCTTTCGAATGCAAATATAACCTCGTTATATCGAGGTTGCATACTGCGTATTAGTTCGAGCCGGATTTTAGTCGCCTTGACGTTTAAATGCCATCTATTTGTAAATCTTGGCACCTGATGAGTTGAATTCATACCAACCGGGTGAGAGCTACTGATAGCGCTGCAACAGCAAGAAATTATACCGAGCTGCGAGGTTGATAAGCCTCTAATTATGACCCTTTTAGGGTTTGTGGAATATTGCTGTAGGAAAAGTGAAACCTTTAACGTCAAGAGAAAAAAGTTGATTTTTTATTTGACAGACAGGAAGTTATGTACAGTATAGGTTTTTTTCAAACATCTGTTTGAATGCTGCCAACTTAAACACTGTAAGTGGTTGATAAATACTACAACTCGTTGTAATTAAAGGAAATTACTTGTGCTGTAGGAAAAACATACAATTTGCTAGAAAGGACAAAAAACAAGGCAATAGGGAAGATATTACAAGCTTATCAACAGAGTTATCCACAGCTTATGTGGATAAGAGCTTATCCTTTTGAGGATAGTCTATGAATGAAAAAACGCCTATTTTTGAGCTGATATGTTACAAAGTTTTACATAGCGCCTTGTTTTGTTACATTTTGGTAACCGCAAGCCTTTTTACGGCTAAATTTTTTAGCTGGTAATATTAAAGAGCGAAATAACCAGGTTTAAGAAGAGAGTGCTTGATATTTGGGCAATGACGTTCCATATACATAAGATGGGAATTAAATATATTCCAAGTAATAGGAACCATAATGGATTTGTACTTCATAACGGCCATTTTTCTGTCGTGCTAAAATACTTCTTCAAAAGTAACTACTCAGCGAACTCTGTAACTGCTCAGATTGCGTTCAAATTTGGGCAGAACAAGGCGAAAAATGTGAGTTTATAAGTATAAATGATCACATTTTAACGCTGTTATGCACGAATTTGAGCGTGAGCTGAGGTGTTGTGCTTAGCCTATACAAAAACGCTCAAGCCCCCTCTCTCGGCAGTTGAAACTCTCGCAGCTAACCACCTAAAGTTATTACGCGTTATTGCGAAAGTTCGTGCGAGGCATGAATCGTTACAAATTTTCTAGCTTCTCGCCATATTGTTTCAAGTTCTCCAAAATCTCCCTTGATGCAACACCGCACTGAGCCCCATCATCGGCCAGAAGCTCATCAATACAGAGCCTGTACCCAACCAAGGTCATATAGCCCTCCTCGCCTTGATTCGTCAGCCGCTCTCGGCAATGCTTTAGCCACCGCTCTTGTTCGCTCACATCGAGGCTCTCAGGGAAGTTTCTGGCTCGGTACCTAAACAACATTTCTTCTAGGCGAGGATCACTAAAAGAATAAAATGCCTTGCCAATCTGCTCTGCTGAACTACGGCGAATTTGCGTAAAAAGCCGTTTATCTGCATCAGAAAAAAAGCCACCACTATAGATCATTAAATCCGGGTCAAAATTCTCCGGCATGGATGATTCACTAAAAACCTGCGTTAACTTGTCGGTAAGACCCTCCGCCTCAGAAAGCCGTGCGTAATTTGCTTTGCAGTGATCCAGGTTTAAGCCCAAACGTTCTGCATCCCCTTCTCGTAACACACTTAACGGTGCGACGATGGGCGATCGATTAAAGTGGATAGTTTTTATGGGGATGCGGCTTTCCCCCTCCTCCAGTTTCGACGTGGCTGTAAAAATTCTCCGATGAATATCTGCAGCGGATAAAGACAATAGTTCGTCTGGGCTTTCACTGAGATCGTAAACGAGCATGCCATTTTTATTGACTGGATGAGGCATGAGGGGCAACACCATAGCCAAACAGTTTTGATCGGCAGGATATTTAGAAGAAATATGCAAAACTGGCTTTGCAGGACTATGAATCAACAAGTCTTGTACGGTACGTTTCGCACGCAAACTGAATGCAAAATCATAGAGCTTAGGCTGCTTTTGTTTAATCAATCGCGCCAATTCGATAGTGGCATATACATCGGATAATGCGTCATGCGCAGAATCATGAGACAAGCCATTTGCCTCGCTTAACAGCTCTAACTTAAACCGTGTAACGCCCTGCTCATCCTTCGGCCAATTAATGCCCTCTGGACGAAAAGCGTGTACGGCACGCACTAAGTCAATGATACCCCATCGAGAATTACCATTACGCCACTCGCGCTCATAAGGGTCATAAAAATTACGGTAAAGCGTGTTACGGGTAACTTCATCGTCAAAACGGATACTGTTATAACCCACACCACAGCTGCCTGGTAATGAAAACTCCTGGTGAATTTTTGCAATAAATTGGT
>JAESUE010000334.1 GCA_016763235.1 Pseudomonadales bacterium | reverse complement strand
CGCCGCCGATCACGATATCCCTACCTGCTCGTATTCCCGCTTCTCCTGCATCCACCACACCGCGCGGCGCAAAGAGGAATACATCCCCAGGCTCGACACCCGGCTGTGTAAAACCACCGATGCCAGAGCCATCAATGGCGGGTGAAAATATTACTTTGATTTCGCCTTTTTCGTTCACTGTTACCAGTGGCGGTGGAAGTGATTGCGCGCTACGCGCCCCTTTTCCAGCATCAACATCACCATTGGATGACCACAGCATTACGTCACCGCCATTGAGTGCAAATATTCGGGAGAGGTTCACCTCAATGCTATCTTCAGAAAACATCGATATAGAACCCGTTGTTTTAGCGAAAATACCTAAATCCCCTGAGGGCTTTTTAATAAGGTTGGAGGTTAAGCCCACATCGACACCACCGCCTGGTGTGAAAATATTCACGTCGCCGCCATCTTCCGTTTGTATGGTGCTGAACACGAGAGAGATGTCACCGGACCACCCACCTGATTTATCCGTAGAGCCGGGGAAAAGCGAATCAATGACTGCATACGCTGGTTCATAAGGGTTGACTGTTTCAGTATCTTACGCTGCTTTTTCGCCCGCGTGTTTTAGCTCGTCCAAAAACACCTGATACACATCAATATTACTCAAATCACCTTCTGGGGTGTTTGGCTTATAAGTCGCTGAGAAATTTTCGAAGTCAGGCTCGCTGGATATTCCTGCCAATACATAAAGGTCAGCGCCTTCATCTGCTAAAAATGTATTTCTCGTATCTCCTAAGGTGCGAATACCAAAGGAAGCGCCGAGGTTTATATCCCGACCAGCCTGCACCACCAACGCACCGGGGCCTTCTAAAGTTATCCCATCAAATGTTGATGTCGGTAACTTTCCAGTATCGGGATTTCGCACCGTAGGAATATTGATATCCCTGCCTGCTATTACTTTACTGACGCTGCCAGCATGACTATGAAGAAGGTTAAACTTCGGTGTGACAATATCTCTACCTGCTTCAATATAGCTTTCTGTTTCGATATCCAGATACCAATCTTTTTTGCTAACTAAATCGCCAGAATTCGCAATAATAATACTTTTCTGTATGACCGAATTTTCAAACACACGCCCTACTTCGTTATCGGTTTGCTGTAGCTCGGTCATAAATTTAGGGGATGTTTTTCCAGTCGCAGGATTAATTATTGATGGCAAGCCAGTCACTTGATAATTTTTCAGACTTGTAACGATTCGATCTGTCAGGGTTCTATCACTGCCGGCGAAAATATTGTTTGCGGCCAACAATTTCATCCTCGAACCCGCGCTGGGCATAATAAATAGACTTTGTTCTAATAAAATATCTGAATTAAAAGACGTTACTTCCAAGCTTTCGGGCAACAGTGAATAAAACCACCAAGGCTCTAGGGCATTCGCATCCACCTTATTGTTATATAACGCGACAATCGGCGACGCTGTTTTCATGCCATAGGTATTTAAATACACATCTCCCGCAGTCGATCGTAAACTTATCGAACTGTTTGCAGCGTCATCAATCCAATAGGCTTGCTGGTTATCCATTCGTTTATAGTGGTTGGTGGCAGAGGGTGTTAAAAACTCACTAATGGCACCGTTTAACTCGATGTCACGACCCGCATTCATGGTGATGTCTGCATTGCCATAGCTTACTAAGGTGGCAATGTCACTGCCTGAGGCCTTACCAATACTCTCTCGCGCTTTCAGTGAGAGGATTCCGTCGGATACGAGATAAGCAGATGTGTTAATACTGCCCCCAGCCACAACGGATATATCTCCACCGCCTGTTGGCTCGACAATAGAGCTAAACGCGATGATTGGCTTCGCGACAGTAGGCGCGGCCAGTAATAGATTTGACACGTCATTCTCGGCTTTAACGAGAATATTGCCGCCACCTAATGTGCCAACACCGGTATCAAATAAATCATAATCGACTCCCCACGCAGTCACATATTCAGATCGCGGAGTCCCACCGTTAATTTGATCAAAATAGAAATCATTATTTGCACGGAAACGCCACTCAGTATCTAGCTGATCAATGCCATTCCCTTGTATATCTTCGTTCGCATAGAGTGAAATATCTCCGCCATTAGAGCCAAAAAATACGGCTCGTAAATTTCCGAGATCATTAGCTGAGAAGAGTTCTAATACTTCCGTATAATTAAACGAACCGCTATCAGAATAAAGTGCCGGTGCAAAATTCTCGTCATAGCCATAATACGAATTGGAATCCAAAAATGACTTCGCCTGCCCAATCGATTTAATACTCGCACCGTCATTTAAGATAATGTTACCACTTGCATGAACATTGATATCGCCCGTCCCTGTTACCACGCTAACGCCCTCTAGCAACACAACATCATTCATGCCCGACAGTAAATTACGGTGATTTGCCGACTTAATATTGGCTCCTGCCACCAAATCAAGCGCCCAGGAATCACCCACTATAGGCGCCATCTGGTAGGTGTAAGGTGCGAAAAACACCTGTGGGATTATATAGCGCACACCCGCATGAAGATTGTTAGCGACTTGCATTCCACTTGCACTTCTTAACCAAAGCGCTCCTGCGGCTTGCTCGCTGCCAAAACGCAAATCACTCACGTTAATGTCCTCAGCAAGTGTCAGAGACGCAGTGGAATAAACATCAATCACCGGTCGAAATTGCAGAGTACTATTACCTTGCGTTTTACCATTTCTTATTACATTGGCTAAGCGATTTTTCACGCTGTCTTCGGCAGCAAAAAACGCGTCGAAATTTTGCGCTGCGGTATCAATGTCATTACGAGAAACCGATGCACTTTCTAAGCTCGTATACGGTGAAATTTCTACGTACTCTGCGCCAAAAACGTCAAGGCCACCTCCAGCAATTCTGACATCTGCCTTATCATCCGTTAACGATGCAATTACGCTAACGTGGCCAGCCGCTCCATTCCCCGCAGCAGACACATCTATTGTTGCTCGATTAATGTCTCCACCAGTATTGCCGCCTTGAAATTCAATTCCACCAGCCAAATCTGCTAGGTAATTTTGAAATTCAACCCTGCCGCCGTCACCATTTTCTGACAGCGCCTTGGCCTCAAGTACGGAGTTTTCACCCAGCAAGATACCTTGTTTTGAGGCGAGTGATATTGTTCCGCCGTTGACACCCGATGCATTTAATTCACCGAATATACGAATATCGCCCTGCTCTGCGCTTAGCTGAATATTATGTGCGCGAATGGTGTTTTCTCTGCCAAGCAGTACATCACCCTCGCCAAGGTTTAGATCAAAGCGTGAATGAAATCCTTGTTGAGATAAATACCCTAATAGCTCGCTGTCACCACTAAGATTAGCCAGCGCAACAATCACTTCCCCACTCGCATTGTTAAAGTGGTCGGCAAGAATTCTACCTTGTAAATTTGCCGTGCCCGATGCTGCATTAAGTGTTAACACTCCCGCCTTAACCGAATCAGCGGCGTTGGATAAATCCATCAATGAGTTTTCGTGTGAAGACAAATTGCCCACGATTGAATGCAGGTTAATGTCTCCCGCATCGGTATATTCTGTTATTGGCTCAAGCGTACCGAAGGTTTTCGCGATGCCTGACACATCGATCTGTCCAAATTCGCCAAGATGAACATCCTGTTCTGCTAAGGCATTGACATAACCGGAATTCGCTCGAATTAAACTATTAATTAAAATGGAGTTTGCATTTATTCCGATATTTGCACCCAGCCCCAAACTACTTTCATTAAAAGCCATCGCACTATTTGACGCAGGGTTAAAGGTAAAGTTTCCAGTGCTATTTAACGCCACATGGCTCGCAGGGGCTGCGCTAAACACATCAGCAATAAACGCTAAATCACCCTCAACATTTAGGTAAAAATCGCCATCAGTAACGATACTCGCCATAAGCGGAGAACCAACCTGCGATTGTTTACCGAGAAATACCGATGTAAATCCTTCTATCGCTACACTCGATGTTTCGCCGCTTTCCAATACGATATTGTTACTTATTAGATTCAGGCGTGCGGCAGCCGCTTTGCCAGACAAAACTGGCGGTGCCGTTTCACTGCTGTTGGTAAGAACCAACACCTCATTACCCGTAAGTGTTGCACCCGCGCCTTCGCCCACACCCGTAATTAGCGGCGCATCGAGTACAAAGGTCTCAGCAGTGATATTCACGTTGCGACTAATTTCTAAGGCTGTTCTCGCTTTAAAACGAATACTCGGTGCCGTTATACCTAACAATTGTTCATCTGTTAGCACCAGTGCATTCTCATCCGCTGCACTGCCCGAACCAAGTCGTAGTGCACCCGCGCTAAGAATTAACTCACCCTTGCTTGCGAATCCCCCCGACAGCGTTGAAATATGGCTAGACTCCAAGGCCACGCTACCTTGGCCAAAAACACTCGCGGTGCGTGCAATTAAAAGGTCGCCATTGTTGCCGGTAAAATCTTCCCGCACGATATTCCATGCGCCACCATCGGAAACCTGCAGAAATGCCCCGTCACCCGAAGTATGCGCCACACCGCCAACACCAATACGGCCCTCACGGCTACGAATCGATGCGCCATCCGCTACAACAATCCGTTCTTTTGCAGCAAGTAATATTTCTGGGCGCTCTAACTGAGCACCTTCCGCGATGATGATGTCTCTTGCGGTAACATCCAAAGACATCCCATCTGCCGTTCTGCTTCGATCTCCACCTAGAAGAATACTCTCTACTTCAAGCTGATTAAGATCAGAATCTAACAGTTGTATTGCTCCCTCGGCCTTACTTTTTATTGCCACTACCTCAATCACGTTTGCACTAATATCAAGGCGCGCCCCAAGCCCTGAGCCAGATGTTGCTGCGAGTAAATCACCTTCCAGTATTAACGAGCTTCCAGCTATCAAGGAAAGATTACCGGCATCTTGGCTTAATCCGATCCGACCAATATTTGACTCGGTATCAAAAAACTGGGATGCCAAAAATTTATCGTACTCACTGCGGGTGTATGCCACGTCACCCTGTTCAATCACGAAGGGACGCCACTGGGAATCTCTCGAATTACTTTCGGAAAATGCATATTGGCCGGCGACAATATTCGCCCCGTCCAAACGTTTGCCATGCTGGCCGCCACTCGTTTGCCCAGCATCACCCGCCGGTGTAACAAGGAAAGCGCCTGGCAACATGGCATAACGTGCTGGTAATACCGCGTATTCGCCGCTGGCTAAACCATCAACGCCATCAAGATAAATTGTTTGCCCTACGTCGCTGGGTAAACGGCCACCATTAATTTGTGCGTCATAAATTCCATAACGGCCAGATACACCGTTTCCGTAACCCGGCATAACGGCAAAACTATCACCCGGATATTCAGCACTGAGAACATCCATTGAGCCGCCGCGACCTTTTGTCCATTTATAGGCCATGAGATCGCCACCGCCGGAAATGTCGACTGTGGAGCCGCGCGCATAATCAATATTATCCGCCTCTAGGCGAATCGATTTATCTCGCAACGTGCTTTCATTTATCAAAAATGGTTCACGTCCGGCGATTGAATTTGCAACGGTATAGTGCCAAACACCATCATCAGTCACCTGGCCAAAAGGAATAAGTTGTCCTTCACCAGAAACACTTAATACACTGCCTTCTTGCAGGGAAATTGTTTGCGCCTTACTGAAATTTATCTGGCCAAAAGGTGCCTTAATGACGCCACCATGTTCAATGATATCCGCTTCGACATTGATGACACCCTGGGCCGACAATATGGGCGCTTGCTTTCCGCTTGCGGCGGTTCGAAATGTGGTGCCAGGTTCTAGCAAACGAATGTCATAACGTGTTGCCGTGCTTGGGGCTATTTGGCTGGCCCTTAAGTTCAAATCGCCATAAGCAATCAACTGCCCACTTGGTAAAGCCCGCTGGCTAGCAATAGCTGCAACGCCATCACTCGTCACCGATTCTTCAGTACGACCAATTAAACGAATATCATTTTCACTGAATATACTCACTGTTTTTGCATCACTGAATTCAATTGCACCCACTAAATCAACAAATTGAGCATTTGCCGACAAGGTGCCACTGTCATCATTGATCAAAGAAGACTGATACGCTGCTATCTGTGAAGGCAACATCGTCGTAGTGCCTATTTGCAAATAATTCGTTTCCACTTGCGCCGCATTGTTATTGACTAAAATACTCGGCGCATCAAGAATTAATGCCTCACTCAACTGCAAGGTTTCTGCGGTTTCAAATCGAATATCAGAGATTGCCTTTGTGGCATTTTCTGCTCCAATATTGTTAATGGCTCGCAAGGTCAAACGATCAAAACCACCCGCCTCAATATCAGAAATATCGACATAAACCCGGCCTACGTCCAAGTCATCCCGCGTTGCCAACACTGTGGAGATAGCGCCACTTTCCATAATTTCATCCAGGCGATCGGCGGATTTATCAATATCCTGAATGACGATACTTCCTGAATTATTTTTACCTGAATAACTAGCTGTAATACCAGTATTCAGCACACCACTGCCGCCCAAACGGGGGTTTGCATTTAATACTAACTGTAATGAACCACCTCGCGCGCCGTCGCTCTTTGCTTTTTTGGCCTGAAGTCCACCATCAAAAATAATGCCTTCTGCAGCGCGTAAATAAATATTCCCCGCATCCAGAGACACCGTTTCTGTTGCTGCCTCAATATCGCCACTGTTTAAATAACTGTTCGGGTTAACCAAAGAAATGTCCGCGCCATTGGCAATAAGGTTTGCCGTTGTAGCGCCACCTTGCCCTAGTATGTAGCCTCTATTTGCCACTAAAGAAATTGAACCGGCATCAAAAAGCATATACTTTTCAAATGAAGCATCGTCAGGCAGGCGCTGTGCAAACGCAGAAACATCGAGCGTTGCGGTATTAAATATTCGAATTGCCTGACTATCGTCGTGAACCTCTACCTCACCGCTTTCATTAAGCTTGAGAGAAATATCACCACCGTGCGCAATAATACTCCCGCGTACATTAATACTGTCATCAGAACTAATTTCCAGCGATGCACCGGCTAACAACTGAACATTTACGCCTTTATTAATGTTTACATTAGCGTTATCTGCCTCGAAAACTTCATCCGAACGAATAATCATATCAACCGATTTTGATACGCCACGATGTAATATTTCGCTTTCGGCAATATCAGCCAATACCGCACCCGATTTTATTTCAAACGGTGCCAGGCCATTTTCAGAAGAACCTGTCGCCAAGGGTGGCAACGCGTAATTTTTTGTCTCTAGCAACAGTGTTGATGGGGCCTCATCAGTCGTGACGAACTCCACACCGCTTTGTTTCGCAGCAAGCACATACTTTTTGAAGCCGCCTGTTTTAAACTGATCAAACTCTAAAAGTAAACGATTTGTATCCGCACGCACGCTGTTTTTATCTACAGCACTACCACCAATTTGGAAACCACGCGCCGTCAGCGACAAAGTTCCACCATCATACAAAGCCATACTGCGTAGCTCTGCGCCCGAATCGATGTCTAGCATGGCATCTGGATTATTATCAAAATTACCCGCGCTCAGTGATAGTTCACCACCAGCTCCAGCAGACAGTTTTCCTTTATTATTTAGATGCGCGCCACCATCGGCAATAATCACGCTACCCGCTTCGACGATTAACGATCCATATGCATCCAGGCTGATATTTCCTGCATTGATATCAATCGGAGCCAAAGTAATACGTTCATCAGGAAGTTTTACATCGTTCACCCACAGACCAGAAACATCAATTTTAGCGCCGGATTTTATTTCTATTTTCGTTTCCGGTGATGGGTTTCCTCTATTTTCGGGGCTTGCTTTAAGTAGAACATCTCCTCCGTGGTTGCTTATTTTTCCGGCAAAACTAAGAGTGTCGTAAGTTTCTAATAACAGCGAACCACCACCATCCATCTCTATGTTTGCACTTCCATCCACATAGAGATCAGCATTTGATTTGATAGATAAACTATCAACAGACCCTTTCACCAAACTATCGGATATAAATACCTGAGGGATTGAATCATCCGCATTTTGTGCTAACTTTTTTACCAGAGATTGTCGAAACAACTCTTCGCTAGCAATAACAATATTCGCAATACCACTATTGGCTAACTGAAAATCCAGATTTAACTCGCCACCATAGGGCCGATTATCGTGATTACGCTGATAGGGGCCAATGTAGGTATCAGCAATCACATTTCCATCAAACTGAAACGTCTTTTGTACACCCGCTGGGTTAGCGGTAATATTTACCCCACCCGCATCCATACCTTGGCGATAAGCAGCAACATAAACACCCTCACCACCCAGAATATAATCATCAAAATGTTCAATTACTTTCCAGGTTTCATTAAGTCGCTCACCTTGATTAAGTATGGCTTGATAAGGCCGCAAGGGGTCGGCCTTACTGATTGGAATTAACTCACCATTCGAAACCAGTTTTGACTCAAATATATAACCCGATTGATAAGCAACAGAGCCGCCCGACACGTCGATGGTGGCATTTGTTTGAACCTGCATATCGCCGGTGCTTAGCAAGTCTACAGAGCCGCCAGAGGCCAAACGTTCGTAAATACTTCGTTCAATTTTGTCTACTGCGCCGCTAATGTCTGCTATGGCGATTTTTTCTGACTCACGAATATCGACATAAATATTTTCGCCGCTTAAGATGCCTTCTTTTTGCAAAGGAGAATCACGCAGCTCATTACTGGCTAATTTTAATTCCAACTGGTTGCGTGACATGTCTAGCACGGCTTTATCGCTGCCAGAAACATCGATAATCGCACCCTCTTCAATTATTAAGGAGGTCGTTTCATTTGCCGCATTGGCATTAAACTCTTCACCCTTTTTCAAGCTTGGGTTCGCCAGTGCCGCTAATTGAATTTTTCCTCCGGTGGCGCGAAGTGCTGCATTTGATTTAACCGTTACCTCATTCCCCATTACATCTATATGAGAAATGCGCTGGTCTTGCCCCTTAGTCGCCAACTTATTCTCTGTGCTTTCATCTGGGATAACTTCGCTTACGCTACCCGCAGAAAACGTAACACTGCCCGTTTTTGTAGGGACTGCATAGGGAAAGCTCGTGCTTCCCGATGACAGCTCCAGCTGCTCATCTACAGTGGCAGTGCCCCAGAAATACTCATCTTTTGAGCCTGTTTTACTTTTATCCTGAAAGGTGACTGTATCTCTCGCCAACAATCGTATGCTGCCATTAACCTCAACACTGGTCGTCGCCCGTAACGTGCCTTCCTGATTAATCGCCATACCTAGAATAGAAATATTGCCACGCTCAGCAATAATCTGCCCGCCGTTGGTGACACTGCCACCCCCGTTAACCTCAACAAAAAGGCCACGTAGATCGGGGTCGGTAGACGCCGCGAGATACACCTCCTCTTTTGCAGCGGCAAGAATAGTCTGGCCATCGGGTGTTGAGATTAATCCATTGTTAATAATCTCAGGGGCTACCAATAATACGCGACCACCATCAGTAATAATTTGCGCACCATTTTCTATTTCTATTCGATAAGGGTTTCCGTCTTCATCCACCAAATGACCATCGGCAAAAAATGCAGGTTTTTTTTGCTGCATAGACTGTACAAGCCCGTTATCTTCAAGCATTTGCTCGTCGATATTTAATACTGACGCCACCAGCGAACCAACATTCACCATAGCCCCATCACCAAACAGGAAACCATTCTGGTTAATAAGATAAAGATTACCGTTTGCGCTTAATTGACCGGCGATTTTCGAAATAGAGTTTTGATGGATATAATTAAGAGCACTGGAACTTTCGCTCGGTTGCTGAAACGTAACGCTATCACCGACACCGATATTAAAACTGTCCCAGTTATAGGTATTAAAGCTATCAGGCTGCACTAAACGCATCGCTTGGTTGCCATTTGACCCAGTGACTTCTAAACGTGTTCTACCGCCATCATTGGGACTAAAGTTTGCGCTTGGCACAGGCACTTCTGCAGCAGACATCACTGGATAAAGCGCCAGCTGAGGAAGCCACAAACACAAAACAAGCTTTTGGAATAATTTGTGAGACATGAACACAACCGGATAAATGAAACAATGAACGCTATGATCTAAAACGCGCATTTTCCCAGAGATATGTTAAAGCCTTATGAATAATTGGAAACTAATTGAGCATTAAAAAAACAGTTTTATGAACAAAAATTCATATTTATTTCGCAATATGCTATAGACATTTTAACTGCGCTCGCTTTGATGGCTAAGCTAAACAAAGTAAGGCCAAACAGTTGTTAAAAAATTGGAGGTAGACAAGTTTTACGTTGTTTATGGCCTAAAGTTTCGGGATTAAAAGTGGCACTGTTTACCTGTAGGTTGGGTTGAACGAAGTGATACCCAACAATTTCGAAATGCGCATTGTCACTTGATTATTGTTGATGTCGATGAATAGCTAAGGTGCTTAAACCCAAGTAACTTCAGGGTGAAATGAAGCGTTAGCTCATAACCCTAGCATCATCGTTAAGTTAAGGTGCAGAGTGTTGGGTATCACTTCGTTCAACCCAACCTACGGGCGGCGCGCCCCGTGATTGACATCGGCTATTTCTCCGGCAATCCAAACTCCGAAACTTGCGTTACTACATTGCTTAAAACTCATATTTCAAAGAGGCATGCACTTTGACATCACCCTGATCAATATCAGAGCTTTCTCTCAGCGCCATGCCCACATGGGTTTCCAGCGACATTTTTCTGTGGAATGCCTCCATTGACAAACCCAAACCGGTACTGGCTAAACCAATTTCCTCATCGCCAAAAAAGTTATTCGCATTTGCATCGGTACTAATTTCATCTTTTATCCGCAAGTAGGCACTATCTACAAACGTTAGAAAGCGTAATTTATTAAACGATTTTGGTAATCGCTTATGAATGGAGGGCGTACTTAATTGCAGGGATGCCACAATACCTTCATCCCCCACTTTTTCCGACTCAAAGTAAGCCCGAACAGAGCCGTTTCCACCTGCGCTAAACTGTTCGTTGCTGATTAAAGAAGAATCTGACAGCTGTATTTTTGTTTTAGCCGCCAATAACCAATCATTATCAAAGCGTCTTTCACGTTTTAATTTTGCCTGAAAGTGAATAAAGTTTGATTTCCCCCTAAAGCGCTTTTGCGTAAAAGCCAACTGCCCATCTGCCCCAGGGAAATTCCGTATGCCCAAGCCCACCCCTAAACCAAGCGTGGTGGTCACACCCGGGCTTATCATTGTGGCATTGTACAAACCCGCAAAAGACGCATAAGAAATAGGCCGACTTAAATCACCATCGGAACCTAATACAGAAATGGTTTCATTAAAATCTTTAAAATCAATGCTGGTTGATATCGAGTGCAAATACGTGCGGGTAGACACCAAAGGCAGCACATATCGAAAGCCGAATATATTGCCGTTACCAATAACCACTGTGTCGCCAACGGCGGCAATTTCACTGTCTGATTTTACCGCGTAAATAGCCAGTTTTGCTGCATCATTAAAAATCGGCAACACATAGGTAGTAGCCAACACTCTTACTTCATTGGTATTTTCTGGACTAGTTTGCAGCTGTAGCGACCAGTTGTGGTTTTTCAACCAAAGATTGTCGTAACCCAAAGACACACTCAAGCGCGTACCCGTGGTGTTTCTCGTGGCGAAGTTATTCAGTTCTACATGACTATTGAGTGGAAACTTATCACGCACGCGTAAATCAACCTCCACAGTGCCGGGGCTACGGCCTTGTTTAAACACCGGCGTTACGCGCAAATTTGAGGTCTTGCGGTTTAACTTACTAATATCCTTCTGAAAGCTGCCAATATGTACTGGCTGGCCTTGTTGAACCGATGGCACCAAT
This sequence comes from Pseudomonadales bacterium, assembly GCA_016763235.1. Classification (GTDB taxonomy): domain Bacteria; phylum Pseudomonadota; class Gammaproteobacteria; order Pseudomonadales; family UBA3067; genus UBA3067. Next base: position 5,153 of record JAESUE010000334.1, on the reverse strand, counting down.
GCTTTTATTTCTTGCAATGAAAAGTAACGCGAGCCAGATACCCGCAAACGGGAAACTTTTCCTTCGGTCACCTCTAAGCGCACAACACCCAACTTAATATCCTGTGGTGGCGGCACAATATCTACAGCGGGAAAACCCGATTTCCTATACAGCTTTTTCAATGCATCGACTGCTGCATAAATATCTTCAATGGTTTTGTCCTGCCCCAAATAGGGGTAAAGCGTCAGCTCAATCGCTTTTACCTCTAACAAGGTGCTGCCGTTAATTTGGTATTCCCATATGGAAAACATTGGCAGTGGCTTTTTATGGGGTTTTCCCACAGCCTTTTCTTGCTGGTTTTGCAGGTTTTCCGCTTCTTGCGAAGCAGGTTTATTTTCTGCAACACTCGACACTGCTTGCGTATTTATTTCGTCCGCATCGGCATCTGCACTTGCATTCGCGGCAAAAAAAACCAAAACGACAAAACACACTGAAAGTGGAAAACCAAGAGAATAATTAAAAGGTGTTTTCAGGGAAACAGCCATAAAACGGCACTACCACAGATTTAATGAAAGGGTTTAGAGATTAAAGATCAATCACCAAGATCAAAAATCCGGCAAATGCTCTCACTTGCGTGTTAACGATTTATGAAGTTCGATATATCGGGAATATTTTGAAAGCTAAAAAAACCGGCCCCATTGCAGGGCCGGCCTTGTGACAAGGTTATTCGATTAAAGGCTTAATCGAAATCAACAATGCCTACCGCTTTTTGAACATTACACGTTTTACCATCGCGAACATATTGCATTACAGGAAGGTTAGTATTGAATGGGCTGGCTACGCCGGCACCATTCAAAGCTAGGTAACCAGTCGCACCAATGTTCTGGTTAGTCTTATCATTAAGCGCATCAAGTACTGATGGCTTACCTGCTTCAGTACGAATGGCATTAAGAACTGCCAGCATATCTCCAGAAGGTGCAGGCACGCCGTTTACAGCAGCGTTTCTCCACTGAATAGTGGTAGCCGCCCAATCAAAGTACTTACCTTTGTTAACGTTCTCAAGGGTGGGTGCTTCGCCATTAATTTTAACAAAGCTCCACTCGCTAGAGGCTTTTTCCATCGATTGCACGCCAACAGCCCAGCGATTCGCTGCTTGCAGTTGATCCAAACACTCGGTTACATCACCTGAACCACTGTTTTCGTGCACAAGAGCAACTCCTGCAGTTGTCGCAGTCGTTACAGCATAACCTGCACCACAGAAAGGTAGGGCTGAATTTGCATTGCCTTTAGTATCAGTACAAGTGGTGTTGTCAACAGCTGGTTTTTCTGCGTCAGCGGCACACGGGGCATTCAAGAAGTTAGCGTTTAACTGGGCCTGGGTGCCAGAGCCATTAACACGCCGACAGATTGTTACACGCGCATCAGCAGGTGCTGCAATACCCGCAGTGGCTGTTAAAGGAACACCACCGTACTGAACGCTGCTCCATTCAGGTATTGAACCCTTCATCAAGGCGGCCACGTGCTCCTTCGTTAGCGTAGGCATATTCGCAAGAATATCTGCCTCTGTAGCTGTTTCGCTGGTTCCTTCAAGAATTAAATCACCATCCAAATCTTCGTTAAGGCCTTGCGCTTTTTGCAAAGCACCATACAAAGCATTCGTCACAGGAATACCAAAGGTCAATGCGGCGATAGGCTGCACATCCAATTGGCCTGCTAGCGTCGTAGTCATGGGGCTTTTACCTGCCGCCACGTTAATAGACGTGAATAAACCAGGCTCTTCGTCAGATATACCCGCATCGGATACGGTTGCTTCTGTTACACCTTTATCGCATTTATACACACCAGGTGCATCCAAACCACAGTTAGCGCCCAGTTGCATTTGATCAACCGTGTTATCAGCACTGGCAACGGGAACAGTTCCCCAGAAAGAACCACCTGTAGAACGCTTACGTACTAATACATTTTGAGTCGGGATGCCTGCCGCTGCGCCCATGGTGCAAAAATAAGCCGCGTAAGATTTACCCGGTAATTTAGCTGAGCTAGTTCCGCAATCCTGGCCATTTACTGCAGCAGAATCATCCGAGCAACGGTCAGTGAATATGGCCAGTGAATCACCATCACACAAGGTTTCAAAAACACCTTTTAGGGCTTTATCAGAAGCCGATGCGCCGGATATTTTGATTTCAAGATCAACAGGGCTGGCCAATGTTAATGGCGCCGCTGAGACAGATCCCGCTGCTGCAATGGTTGCCAGAGCAACACTCGCGCTAAGTACTTTTAAAGAAGCTTTCATTTTATTCTCCAAATGGAGGTTTTAAACACAAAGATCAAAATTGCTGGCAACAATTCATTACCAGCAATTCATTTAAGGTATTAAGCGTTTTTACGACGAGACACTGCACCAAGGCCTAGTAGGCCAGAAACAAACAACCATAAAGCAGCAGGAAGCGGCACGGCAGAATATGCAATGGTGTTATTTGCAAGGTCTAAACTCCACTGACCAGCGGCTTTAAGATCTTGAGCTGGCAACAAACCAACATTGGCATCAGCCACTTCCATCTTTTGGGTGAAAGCCCAGAAATACATAGACTCATCACTGGTTGCTGAAGTATCAAATAGTGTAGCCGTCCCAATATTGCGCCCCCAAACAAAGTCACTGCCCGCATAAGGAGCCGTCGTCGCATCACCAAAATAGGCATTATTATCAGCAAAGGTTGAACTATGGTCGCTTATCTCAATAACTGTTCCATTTTGAATGTTATTTTTAGATTGATCGTATGAACCGGCAGGTCTCCTCTCCAATGTTGGTGCAGCTGCATTTGAAGTAACCATAATGCCATTTGAAAAACGCGCAGGCTCATTCCACTCATCAACGGTATTAAGACCCGTGTTTAAGCTAACCAATGAATAACGCACATCACCTTGAGCAGAAGCAGCAAAAGTGCTGCCAAACAATGGATCTAACGTTTCGTTAAACGTATAAGCTGTATTGTTAAAGTTATCCCAGAATTCGATATAGTCGCCGCCTAAATCCTGAATAACAGATACATTACGTGTTTCATCCCAAGCTAAAAGAAGAATTTCACCACCACCAGTAAAACCATCTTCCTGAAGACCTGCCAACCATTTTGCTTCTGCTACGCCACTCATGCTTGCCAGTGCAACTGCTGCAGTAAGTACCTTTGCTTTAAAATTCATTTGAACACTCCAATATTGATTTATATTTATTTAGAAAACAGACCATCAACCAACACTCACCTGGAAGTAACTATTTTTTCCCTTTCCAAATGAAACTCTTATTTATTGAACTTGTCTTAAACAAGCTCGTCTGTCTTAGCTCAGAAGACGAAGAGGACTATAACGGAATGAAAGCCCTGTATTTTTAACGTTTCGTGAACGTTTCTTTAAACGTTTTAAATGCTTGACGTTCACATGGGCAGGAAATAAAGCGTTTGTTTTTATTTTCGATTAGAAATTTTTCTTCGTTTTCCGCGACTTAAAAACATTGTCAGTAATGCTCGTTATTATCCGCTGCGCTAACAAATAAAATAGTTTAAATAACGTAATGCAAAACCATTACAAGTGCACGACAAGGGAATTACGAATAGCGTTAAACTAACATCTGTTTGTATTCTAAAAGACCTGCCATAATGGCAAGCAAGCACTCCGGAAATAAAACGCCAACAGGATTTGTAACTATTCAGCTCACGCTCAAATTCGTGCATAACGGTGTTAAAAAATAATCACTTATGCGTATAAACTCACATTTTTCGCCTTGTTCTTCTCAAATTTGAACGCAATCTGAACAGTTACGGGGTTCGCTGAATAGTTACCAGGATTTTAGCTATGGTATTTTATGTTTTTGATCAAGGAATCAGGCAAGAGGAATCGCTATCACGCCTTTTGAAGCAACATCAAACAAGAGAGGTGCAAGCCACTGCGCGGCTCCGCAAGGTAGATAAGAAAACCCGCCCCCATCCCTATACGGGCACTGGGGCTTCTGCGTATAAAGACAACGAAAATAAAAAACCGCGCCAAGCGGTGATTGTTGTCGCACAGGTTATGTCTTCGCCGGTAATTACCATTTCAGACAAGGCATTGCTTAAAGATGCGTGGCAGCTATTCCAAAGCCGTGCGTTTCGACACATCCCCATTATCAATAATAATTCTCAAGTTATCGCAATCGTTAGCGACAGCGACCTCTTACGCCACACCTCTAATCTCATCAACCCGCTCAATTCACCCAATACAGCAAACTCCAACACGCCGATTATAGACATCGCTCAACGCCACGTTATTAGCGTTTCCCCCAGCACAGGTATTCGCGAGGTGGCCGACCTGATGGTGAGCCGTCAAATTAGCTGCCTGCCTGTTGTGAATGAAACCAGCCAAGTAGAAGGTATCGTTACGCGCACTGATATATTGCGCGCGCTGGTTCGGCAAGCGCCTATTGAGCTTTGGGTATAGTTGATCTCTCGATACAGTTGCCCTTGGCAGCTGAGCTTTTGATATAGCCGTTCTTTGGCCGTAGCAAGGCATTGAAATAAGCTGCTAGGCGTATACCCCGCGTTAGGGTAAAATGGGCGGTTTATCCTTCTCCGACCTATTTATTAGAGGTGCCCACCATGTTTACCCGCTCCATGACTATTGCTGAGTTTGACCCTGAGATTGCTGACGCCATTGAAAAAGAAGCAAAACGACAGGAGGCACACATTGAATTAATTGCTTCTGAAAACTACACCAGCCCCCGAGTAATGGAAGCACAGGGTTCTCAGCTTACGAACAAATACGCCGAAGGCTATCCGGGTAAACGTTACTACGGCGGTTGTGAGCATGTAGATGTAGTCGAGCAGTTGGCTATTGATCGCGCCAAAGCGCTCTTCGGTGCAGACTATGCCAATGTACAGCCGCACTCAGGCTCCCAAGCTAATTCTGCCGTTTATATGGCCTTGCTAGAACCCGGTGATACGGTTCTGGGAATGAGTCTCTCTGATGGCGGACACCTTACCCACGGCTCAAAGGTGAATTTTTCTGGCAAAATCTATCATGCAGTGCAATATGGTTTGAATGCTAAAACCGGCGAAGTGGATTACGAAGAAGTCGCCACTCTTGCCAGAGAACACAAACCCAAAATGATTATGGCGGGTTTTTCTGCTTATTCTCAAATAATGGAT
>JAESUE010000333.1 GCA_016763235.1 Pseudomonadales bacterium | reverse complement strand
TAGCATATTATTTTATTGCGGCGGATTGGAAATGGCTCCATGAGCTCCACACAAATCTACGAAGAGCCAGATTATCTAACAGCTTTTCTTGAAAGTCTTGATTATTCATTACTTAACTCGGGGACAGCTCAACCAAAGTTAAATAAACAAAATTGTTTGAGGATTCAAATAGCAAAACCTTCCCTAAAAGAACAAATCGCCATCGCCAATGCCCTGTCCGATGTGGATGCCCTCATCGCATCCTTAGAAACCCTCATCACCAAAAAAAGCGCCATCAAAACCGCCACCATGCAACAACTGCTCACCGGCAAAAAACGCTTACCGGGTTTTGGCGGGCAGCACAGTACTAGCGCTAACAATAGCGATAAAAATAAAGCATTAGTGAAGGGGCAAGCGCGCCAAGAAGAACAAGAGCCTGAACAAGAGAATAAACAAGCACAAAGTAGCGAACACAAAACCACTCAAGCCTTGCAACCTAAGAAAACTGCTGACAACGCAAAGAACGCGAATGGCCAAACCGCTGCACGTTCAGGTTACAAGCACACCGAGTTGGGGGAAATACCTGAGGATTGGGAGGTTGCCGAGTTTGGAGGATTAGTAAATTACGTTAAAGGATATCCGTTTAAGTCCTCTGAATATACGGGTGACGGTGTAAGAGTTATTAGAGTGAGTGATACGACTTATGATTCTATTGAGGAGGATGATGGTGCTGTTTTTGTGTCAGTAAGTTCAGTCAAAAAATATAATAAATGGCGACTTAAAGAAAATGATCTTATTTTCTCAACGGTAGGCTCAAAGCCACCAATGTATGATTCGCTGGTTGGAAAGGTGATTATCGTAACTGCAACTTATGACGGTAGTTTGCTAAATCAAAATGCTGTTCTAATTAGGTCTAAAAAAGGATCAGGAAGCTTTCAAAAGTTATTATTGAATCATTTTAGAATGGAACGATATATCGACCATATAGAAATTATTTACAGAGGGAATGCAAATCAAGCAAGTATCACTCTAAAAAACTTATTTGAATATAAACTTCCGTTGCCTAGCTGTGAAAAAGAACAAATCGCCATCGCCAACGTCCTATCCGACATGGACACCGAACTCGATGCTCTACAACAACGCCTCAATAAAACCCAACAACTCAAGCAAGGCATGATGCAAGAATTGCTGACGGGTAAAACTCGTTTGCTGATACCAACAGAAAGCCAAAAGGAAACCAAAAGTGAGCATTGAACATAATAATAAAGACATTCAATACACACAGGCTCGTTTTTGGAAATGCGCCTTACAGGTGAACCCTGCCGCGTACATTAAACATCGCGGTCAAGAACCATCGTTAACAGAAGACGAATATAATCAGCAGCTTTTACAGGCCTGTCTTGAAGAAAATATAAAAGTGGTGGGTATGGCCGACCACCGCAATGTGGATGGTGTCGATGCCATACGTGATTTATTCACTCAAAATGGCATAGTGGTATTTCCAGGTTTTGAAATTGCCTCCAGTGAGAAAATTCATTTTGTCTGTTTGTTTGATGAAAAAACAACCGTTGACGCATTAAAGCGAATACTCGGCAACCTTGAATTACTTGACCCTAACGACGGTATAACGCCATCGGATTTAAGCGCTAAAAAATTGATTGAAAAAATAGATCAACTTGGTGGCTTTATTTATGCCGCCCATTCAACTCAAGATAATGGTGTATTAAAGCGCAGAATGAACCATGTATGGCAACATTCCAAGCTAAAAGCAGCGCAAATACCACGCTCGCTAGATGATTTGAAACCTGTTGAAGATGATTTTTATCGCAAGGTTTTTTTAAATAAAATTCTCGATTACCAGCGCGAACGCCCTATGGCCATTATTAATGCCAAAGACGTTGAAGCCCCTGCCACCATTAAAAACAAATCTGCGTCTTGTTTAATAAAAATGACGCGCCCGAGTTTTTCCGCGTTCAAACAGGCGTTTTTAGACCATGAATCACGAGTGCGCCTTAACAGCGATGTATCCGAAAACTATTGGTCTGCCATTACCCATATTCGTTTTAAAAGTGGTTACCTTGATGGACTGGATATTGAGTTATCGCCCCATTTAAATGCGGTGATCGGTGGCCGTGGCACGGGTAAATCTACCCTGCTTGAGTGCATACGTTTTGCATTAGACATACGCCCGTTTGGTACAAAAGCCCAAAGGCAACATGACGAAATTATTAAAGAAAATCTAGGCAAAGAGAAAGGCTGGGTAGAATTAGGCATCACCTCAAGCGCGTTACACGGTCGAAAATTTACCGTATCACGGCGTTATGGCGATCAAACTGTTATTAAAGATGATGCTGGCAAGGTATCCCCCTACAGTGTGCAGGATGTATTGCCTAAAATAGAAATATTTGGTCAAGGTGAAATTTATGATATGGCGCAAGATGACGCTGGCAAACGCCATTTGTTAAGTCGCTTTTTGGATGCTAATCACGGGGAACATAATGCGCGATTAGACCTTATGGTGAGTAATTTAAGTGATAATCGTGATGCTATTGTACGGGCCTATGACAATAAAGCCGATGTAGAATCTGAGGTTGAACAGTTACCTAAATTACAAGATCAAGTAAAACAGTTTCAATCACTTGGCATTGAAGAGAAACTAAAAGTGGTGCCGCAGCTAGAAAAAGAAAGGCAACTGTCAAGCCGTATTAATGAAGAAATCAATTCTATAAAAACCGCATTAGACACCGTAGCCGATAGCCTACCTGACCTTACTTTTTTAAGTGAAACGGCCATTGAAAACTTACCCCATGTTGATTTGTTGCGTCAGCAGAGAAAATTATTAGAACAGCTTGGCGAGAAATCCGTAGAGTTTCATAAGCAATTTACACTAGCGGTTACGCAGGCTGAGAAAACAATACACCCCATTGCTCAGCAGTTAACTGACGGCATTAAAGCTGAAGAGTTAGTATTAGAAAAAGCCTTTAAAGATATACCCGCAAGCCAAGGTAAAACAGGTCGTGCAATAGGGTTGGAATATCAAAACCTATTGCAAAAAATTGAAGGCATCAAACCCAAGCAAACCACACTGATGCAGCGACAACGTTTAATTACCGAGCTTGAAGATAAGCGAAAGTTAATCCTGTCTGAATTAAGTGAAGTGAAATCAGAGCGTTCATCTGCTTTATTGAAGGTGGTCAAACACTTAAATAAAAAATTGCAGGGCAAGTTAAAGCTAACGGTGGGTATAGAAGGTAATAGAGAGCCGTTAGTCAATTTTTTAATGGACAGTCAGCTTGATGGCGTGGGTGAAAAACGCTTATCTTGGGTGAGTGAAAACGATTTTTCTCCTGCCAATTTATCTTCGGCTATCAGGGAGGGTTCTGCTGAGTTACAGCTTCAACCTTGGGGGATCGGTTCTATCGTGGCCAATGCCTTGGTTAAAATTCCATTAGCGCGTTTATTAGAAATGGAGGCCCTAGCGTTACCCGATACCATCAAAATGGAACTAAACGTGGCTCATACAGAAGGGGCAGAGAATTACCGTGACCTTGAGCGCTTATCCACGGGCCAACAATGTACCGCCATATTGCATTTATTACTGCTGGATAATAAAGACCCACTGATTTTAGATCAGCCAGAAGATAACTTAGATAATGCGTTTATTGCTGATCGTATTGTGGCTGAATTACGGCAGGCAAAATTAGGACGTCAATTCTTATTTGCGACCCATAATGCTAATATTCCCGTATTTGGTGATGCTGAATGGATTGGTGTACTGAATGTGGTTGATGGTAAAGCTGAAATCCCTGTTGAGCAGCAAGGGGCCATTGATCAGCCAGCGATACAAAAACTAGCAGCCAACATATTAGAAGGTGGTGAAAGTGCATTTAATCAGCGCCGTGAAAAGTATGGATTCGAATAGGAAAAAACAATGTTGAAAGCCGAATTATTAGAGCTGATTGCCAACGGCGAAAGCTCTGGTATTGAATTTAAGCGTGATGATGTGCGCCCAGAGCAACTGGCCAAAGAAGTGGTGGCGATGGCCAACTTAAATGGCGGTATGTTGCTATTGGGGGTAGAAGACGATGGCACCATTAGTGGCATTAGCCGTGACAAGGTTGAAGAGTGGGTCATGGACGGTGTGTTCGGCGCTAAAGTGCACCCCATGATGCTGCCATTTTATGAAGAAGTGCAAGTAGACGATAAACGTGTAGCAGTAATTTCTTTTACTCAAGGTACCAGTAAACCTTATGTGGTAAGGGATAAAGGCCGCGAAGATGTTTATATACGCGTAGGCACTACATCGCGCTTGGCAAGTCGAGACCAACAAGCCCGACTATTTGCCAGTGGTGGTATTTTACACACAGAAGTATTGCCTGTTGCGGGTTCATCTTTTGGCTCGTTGAGTAAGGAAAGGCTAGAGGATTATCTTCATAATATTATGAATGAGCCCGACATGCCTAAGACAGACGCTGAATGGACGCAGCGTTTAATCGGCCTTGGCTACATGGTTGAAGGTGTTGCAGACAAACCTGTTTGCACCATTGCTGGCATGGTTTTGTTTGGCCGTTCTCCGCGTAAATACCTTCGTCAAGCCGGTATTAGGCTGATGGTTTTTGATGGCTTAGAGAAACAATACCAAGCGTTATTAGATGATATTTTAGATGCCCCTATGGTGGGCTTGTGGCGCACCGATGAGCTTGGGCAGCGTTCACCTGTGGATTCAGATAAGGGGATTATTGAGCGTTTTATTGAAAAAATAACGCCGTTTATTAGCCGTGAAGCGGATGAAGTGGATGCTGACTTTAGGCGTGTAAGGCAATGGTATTACCCTAAAGATGCCGTGCGTGAATTATTAATCAATGCGTTAGCGCATAGGGATTGGACACGTTCCATTGATATCGAAATAGTGGCCTACTCCGATAGGTTAGAATTGACCAGCCCAGGCATACTACAAAACTCAATGACCATTGAAAAAATGGTAGCGGGGCAACGCTCCCCAAGGAACCCTTTAATCGTTGACGTGCTGCGTGACTATGGTTATGTAGACGCTAGAGGGATGGGCGTAAGAACAAAAATCATCCCTTTAATGAAGAAAATTAATTTAACCAATCCAGAGTTTGAATTAAGCGATGATTATTTGAAAACAATCCTCTATAAAAAACCTGAATGATAATTTAGGGTCTGTCATATTTCTGCCTGTTGCTAATGCAGTAGACATTTTATTTTTTGAGCCGATAACGCAATATACATATTGGAGTGACAATGAGTAAGGTAGGCCAAATAGAGCGAGTCACTCAAAATCGCGTGGTTCAGTTTTTTCAACAGGAACTGAAGTACGATTACCTAGGAGATTGGCAGGATCGAGATAGCAATCGTAATGTTGAAGAAGGCTTGCTAAGAAAATGGTTGCAGGGGCGTGGTATTAGCGAGGTGCTTATCGGTCGTGCGCTGCGCCATCTGGATACTGCTGCGGCTCTTGGTGAAGGTAAAAAACTTTACGATGCCAATAAAGCGGTGTATAGCCTGCTGCGTTATGGCATTAAAGACAAGGAAGGTTCTGGTGAGCAGAATCAGACTATCTGGCTGATTGACTGGAAAAACCCAGAAGCAAATGATTTCGCTATTGCTGAAGAAGTCTCAGTTAAAGGTGAAAACAAGAAGCGTCCCGATATTGTTATTTATGTTAATGGTATCGCCCTGGGTGTGATTGAACTTAAGCGCTCTTCTGTCTCTATTGGTGAGGGCATTCGCCAGAACCTGGATAATCAGAAGAAAGACTTTATCCGCAACTTTTTCACGACAATGCAGTTGGTCATGGCAGGTAACGATACTCAGGGTTTACGTTACGGTACGATTGAAACTCCCGAGAGATTCTATCTGGAGTGGAAGGAGGATGGTGCGAAGGAATACGGTAATCGGCTTGATCATCAGATTAGCCTTATCTGCAATAAACAGCGTTTCTTAGAGATTATTCACGATTTCATTGTTTACGATAGCGGCGTAAAGAAAACCTGCCGCCACAATCAGTATTTTGGTGTTCAGGCGGCTAAGCAGCATGTGGCAGATCGTAAAGGCGGCATTATCTGGCATCCCCAGGGTTCGGGTAAGAGCTTGACCATGGTGTGGTTGGCCAAGTGGATTCGTGAAAATGTTCCGGATGCACGGGTGCTGATTATTACTGATCGTACTGAGCTGGATGAGCAGATAGAGAAAGTGTTTAAAGGGGTGAATGAGGATATATACCGCAGCAAGTCTGGCGCTGATTTAGTGGCGACATTGGATGAGGTGAATCCTTGGCTGATGTGTTCTTTGGTGCATAAGTTTGGGCGTCATGGCGGTGATGATGATGTTGAGAGCGCTGACGGTTTTATTGATGAAATAACGAAAATCCTTCCTCGTGATTTTAAGGCCAAAGGTGAGTTGTTTGTTTTTGTTGATGAGTGTCACCGCACGCAATCGGGTCGCTTGCATGAGGCGATGAAGAAGATTCTGCCTGACGCGATGTTTGTTGGTTTCACGGGGACACCGCTATTGAAGAAGGACAAGAAAAAGTCCATTGAGATATTCGGCCCCTATATTCATACCTACAAGTTTAATGAGGCCGTTTTAGATGGCGTGGTGTTGGATTTGCGCTATGAGGCGCGTGACATTGACCAACACATCACGTCTCAAAATAAGGTCGATGAGTGGTTTGAGGCGAAGACCCGACAGCTTTCACCTTTTGCTAAAACTGAATTAAAGAAAAAATGGGGCACTATGCAAAAGGTGCTCTCCAGTAAATCTCGGCTTGAGCAAATTGTGAATGATATCC
>JAESUE010000332.1 GCA_016763235.1 Pseudomonadales bacterium | reverse complement strand
TGAGCGGGTCAGAATCAGGCATTCCAACCACATAAGTGGGTGAGCGCTGCAGCATCGTTACTTTTTCCGCTTTTTCTGCAACGGCTGGTACGATAGTAATTGCGGTTGCTCCGCTGCCCACTACGACGACGCGTTTACCCGAATAATCCAAATCCTGCGGCCACTTCTGGGGGTGTATAAGCTGCCCCTTGTACTGGTCTACGCCAGGAAAGTCAGGCGTATAGCCCGACTTGTAACTGTAATAACCACTACACATATAAAGGAAATTACAGGTGTAGGTTTTTAATGTTTTATCGGCACCAACTTCTGCTTCTACTGTCCATCTTGAATCTTTGGTGGACCAATTTGCACGTTTAACCCAGTTTTTATAAATAATTTTCTTATCGACACCAAATTCTTTCGCTGCATCGTTAATGTATTTCAGAATGGTTTCACCCGGCGCAATGGCTCTACGGTCTTCCCATGCCTTAAATGGAAAACCCAAGGTATACATATCTGAATCAGATCGAATACCGGGGTAACGAAAAAGATCCCACGTACCGCCCATCTTTTCTCGCCCATCTAAAATAGCCCACGTTTTATCTGGGCATGCCTGACTCAGGCGCACACCCGCATCGATACCAGATAGACCTGCCCCCACCATTAATACGTCAAAGTGCTCATTTGACATAAACTCTCTCTCCTTGGATTTTTATTATCCCTAATGCAAGACAACAAGACTGCCGCCACAAAACATTATTTATGGCGACAGTCTTTCAGGGATTATCTTATCATTTTAGGATTTTACGACTTTTAATTTCTTGCCGATATTTAACAGCTCTCCTTTTTCATAGATATCACGTATTTCGGCAATCAAATGATAATCTTGGACATCCCAAGGGTGAAAGTCACGACGATAGAACTGCACATAATGACGCCATGGTTTAACAAACATGCCGTTTTTCCCAAACAAAAATGGCAAACCATTACGCCATGTATTCCAGCTAAATAATTTACCATCCTTAAACAACAAAGGGGTCATTCTAATCGGTAAAAGAAGCAACAACCCTATTGTTGACCCTGCCATGGCAATCACCCGTGGCCAGTAGCGCCCATCGACTTTCATATAAACATCGTAGGCAACAGCCTTGTGCTCAATTTCTTCGGCGGCATGCCACTTAAATAAAGGTGAGAAGTCTTCATGTGCCGGATCTGAGAACACCTCTGACTCAGCCAGCGCCTGGTGTGCAAGCAACGCAGTAAAGTGCTCCAAGGCCAGCGTACTCAAAAGTGACGTTAAAGGGTAATTTTTATTTGCCCATTTCCCCAAACCATCGATCAGTTTGTTTTCTCGTTCGAGACTGGTGTAACCCTGTTTCGTGAGCACATCTAAATGATCTTGATGGCATCTGGAGTGATGCCCTTCCTGCGTGGAGAAATCGGTAATTTCCTGCTGCAAAACAGGGTCATCGATTTGACCACGATAGTGGATAACACTACGCACAAAAAAATCCTCCCCGGGAGGAAATGTTGTAAAAAAAGCATTAAAAAAATGTGTTTTAAACGGATCTTTATCAAACCAATATTTTGGCGAACTATCGGTAATATTAAAATCTATATCTCTAGGAATTATTTTATGTGCTTCGGGTGGCGCAACCCGTTTCATAGTGACGTCCATGACACTCTCCTTATTTTTTTAAGATGTTTTATTTCTTCAATAAAACCAACCCTATAGTTCGTTTAGAAGTATCCTTTACTTTTGTTATACCCATTTACCGGCTACGCCTAATAAGCATGCCGGCCCTTAGTATTTTTCATATTTGATAAATATTTAATATCATTAGAACCCATTTTTGGCGTCTACCTACACTTACCGAAAACCTCTGGTACGTTTAACTTCTCATCGCGCTATTTGGTGTGACGTTACGACTAAAGTGTCGCTATATCACATAACATAAGGCGATAACACTAATTCTCGCGCCAGATTCGTTGCATATTGTCGCCTAAATAAATACAACATTTTCGCCATCTAAGCCGAGCTAATAATAATTCAACATAAGAACACGGTCTTCAATAACTGCGGGCACTAACTAAAATATAAACCGCAACAAAGGAACGGAGTCATGCATAAAACCACCGCCGTTGTGCTTCTGAATGCACACAAACCAAGCACGAATTTTTTAAAATTATTTACGCTGTTATGTTTTTTAATCACCACGTCTATTAGCCACTCTGCAACACCAAAACTTTCAGACGATGACTATCAAACCCTACTTGAAAAACTTAAACAGACACCCACCCTTTTCGCAGATAACGAAGGGCTCATCGGGAAGCTCTCCTCTAAACAACTCGATAATGCGATCACCAGCCTCGGGCTTTCCCACTATTCTTTTCTTCACCCAGTGATTATTAAAGGTTCAGAAATCCCTGCCATGATAAAAGGCAATATCGCTGATTATTCAATCATGGTGGTGAGAGGAGGCAGACTTCTTCCTGTCCCTTTTCAAATTGATGAAATCAGCAAAGAGGGCTTTGTTTATTTAGAAGGTGAAGGCGAGTTAGATGGAGAACACGGCATTATCGATGAAAACGACGAGCTGCTCTTTATGTATCGCGATACGAGCATAGAACGCTACAACAAAGATATGGCGCTAGATGGCGAAATCGTAAAAGAATTGGAATTCAACAGGATCAATGAACAACGTTTTGCCTATCTTATTAAAAACTCAAAATCCCGCAGCAGTAGTCGCTATGTTTCTTATGACCCCGTCACATCCACAGCAAAAAATACTTTTTATGGTTTTAAAACCCAGCCTGATAACTTTTTAATGTTTGAAGATTTTTATGCCAACGTCGGGGACGAGCAAGGTCATCGCGTATTGGACTCGGTATTTGCGGTTATCGAAACCCGTGTGTTATCAAAATATTCTCCCAAAATACACCTCAATACATTTGAAGACATTAAAGCAGTACCCCTCGGCACCATCGATGGGCCGGTTCGCAATGCAGTGATCATTTCACTTAATGTTGTTGTCGCCAACATCACTGTTTTCAAAATTCGCGCTCAAATGGATATTTTTGATCAAATGCTTGGTTTTAATGCGAAAATAACCATCCCTGG
>JAESUE010000331.1 GCA_016763235.1 Pseudomonadales bacterium | reverse complement strand
TGACGGAAAGATCCTTTTAAAAACCATCCACGTTTACATCGGATATATATTTGCAGCTAATTTGAGCTGGCGAATCATCTGGTTTTTTCTGGGCAATCGGTATTCAAGATTATCGGAAATACTGCCCCTAGGGAAAAAATACACAGAATCACTTCGACACTTTATTAAAGGAATAAGATCAGGAAATCTTCCACGTTATAACGGCCACAACCCAATCGCCAAACCGATGGTTGCACTTCTGTTTTTATTGCTCACCACTCAAGCATTAACAGGGCTAATCCTGGCCGGAACAGACTTATACATGCCACCGATCGGACACAAAATAGCCGAATGGGTTAGCGTTACTGACAAAAACAGCAACCAACCTGCTCCCATCAAACCCGGCTCAAAAGAAAATATAGATAAGGAAGCCTACAGTGAAATGCGCGCCTACCGTAAGCCTGTCATTACAATTCACAAATATGCATTTTATACGCTGATGTTAACCATATTTTTTCATATTGCAGGCGTCATTATTTCAGAAATAAAAGAGAAAAGCGGCTTGGTATCGGCAATGTTTACTGGCAACAAAATTCATTCCGACAAGCCCGTTGATTTCCATGAAGATGAATAGTTCCAATGGTGCAGACAATTAATCAAACCCCCATGTGTTGAAAGTTCGCACCCCTATAATTAACGTTCAAATGCCCAATTTCGCAATACTCGTCGCAGACCACGTTGCTCCGCGATTGAGTCTTCTCCTTTTTCATTCCTAAAGGCAAGCAGCTATTTTTGAAATATAGCCTGTTTTACGGAAAAAGTTCAATAGTTAGTGTCATCTAGCTTGTTCTAAAGAGTGTGCGTCAAACCGGGGTAGGATTACTCTGACCTCGGTTATACCAGTTGCTGCGAGGCCGATCAGTCAAGCAGTGTCTTGCTAGAGAAAAGGGAAAGCCACTGGTAAGGGTAAGCTGTGCGGCCAGTTTTGGATGTCATTCATCTGGTTTTTTGGCTGTAAAAGCTAGCCTTAGCTTGGTAGAATCCCGGCCCTTTCTTGCAATGCGTTAAGCTTATTCTTTAAATGGATCTGAACTATGTTTTCTAACATAACAAAATCAATCTTGTGCTTCTTCGTGCTTTGTGCGACGTCATTTTTTGCTTCGGCAGATGAATTCGATTTTTCCATGCTCGATCATATAAGCCCTACACAGGAGGCCGTTTCTCCATTTGACCTTCAGTTGAACGATGTCATCTACATGGCAGGACAGGTGTCGCCTAAACGCCCAAGGCTGGCCTCCCCCATTGTTGCTAATGAAGAAGTCGTAACAACCACCCCCTGATTTAACGCTGGAAAAAGATAAAAGTGTTTTGCCCATGGTGCTCGCGGGAGCTATCTATGTTGGGGCAATGCTTACGGACAGTTCAGAGGCACAAACAGGTGCGACTGCTATTCTTGGGTTCTCGTTTTTATGGTATGTCTTTTAGAGCAGCGGCGAAAAAAAGGGAGCTACCATTGTATTTTGTAGATGGTCTCACCCCTTCACCTGCCTCACAACAATCCGGGTCAGCAACAATCGGGGTCAGAGTAATCCTACCCCGGTTTGACGCACACTCTTCCCACGCTCAACTAGTAAGTGCACCACTGGATTTTAAAGCCGCCCAGATCGCCTCAGGGGTCAAGGCCTCAGGGGTCAAGTGCCTTGAAGGCCTCAGGGGTCAAGTGCCTTGTATTATTACACTGGGCATAATTTGTCATAATTCAAACTACCTACTCCCATTTTCCTTTTTTAAGACCACGAAACGCCTACACTCATCCAGCCTCCAAGGAAATCAAGTAAAGGGAGGCTCTAGTTGCTCTCCTTATCTTCGCAAAAAGCAGATCAAAACACCCCCAAATCTTCTTGTTTTGATAGTGCATCACTCTATAATTGCACTACAAAACTCGCAGTTATTTCTAGAAACTAAATCCGCAACTCCTTATCCACCTCCGCAACAAGTTTACTAAGGGAATTTCCAACATGCCCCACCACTTCCCATCCGAATGGGCTAAGCAGTCGGCCGTGCTTCTTAGCTGGCCTCACGCCGATACAGACTGGGCTCCGACTCTCGAACGTGTTGAGCAGTGTTACCAAACCATTGTTTTAGCGATCATTCGCTTTCAGAAAGTTATTATTGTTTGTCATGACGAAAAACTACAGCAGCGGGTTCTATCTTTCTTTTCTGACCAAGATAACATCGGAAATATCCAATGCTGGGTGACGCCTACAGATGATACCTGGATACGGGATTACGGCCCCCTAAGCATTATAAAAGACCAACAAGCTGAGCTGTTGGATTTCCAGTTCAACGGCTGGGGCAATAAATTTGAAGCTTCACAAGATAACGCTGTCAGTCTGCGACTTCACCACTTGGGTGTTTTCAATTCAACCCCCATACGCACTTTGCCCCTAATCCTTGAGGGCGGCAGTATTGAAAGCGATGGAGAGGGAACGCTGCTCACCACTAAGCATTGCCAAATGTCTCCTGAGCGTAACCCTGATTTAACGCAAAATGAAATAGAGAGCAGCCTCAAAGATTTTTTCGGCGCACAGCGAGTGCTGTGGCTAACACACGGGCAGTTGGACGGCGACGATACCGATGGCCATATTGATACGCTAGTGCGTTTTTGCTCCCCTTCTCACCTTTGTTATGTGGGCTGCGATGACCCAAGTGATGGTCATCATCTTGAAATACGACGCATGGAAACTGAGCTTAAAGCTCTTCGCTCAGCCAGCGGCGAACCCTACCAACTTACCTCCTTACCGTGGCCCACTGCGAAATACAATCAACAGGGTGATCGCCTGCCCGCTACTTATGCGAATTGTCTAATTATTAACGGTGCTGTTTTATTACCTGTATATAATGATAAAAAGGATGGTGAAGCGATAACAGTATTACAGTCGTGTTTTCCTGAACGGGAAATCATCCCCATTAACTGCCTGCCGTTAATAGAACAATTTGGTAGTTTGCATTGCATCACTATGCAGCTTCCTACAGGCGTTATTTAACATGGAGCACAACTTGACAGACAAACAACTGATTGCGGGGTTTGTACAACATACAGATCAAGGCAATGAAGAGCGTAACCTCAGTTACATTAGCGCGGAAATAAAGCGGCTTGCCGAGTCAGGTAGTCAGTTAGTAGTTTTACAAGAATTGCATAACACTGACTATTTCTGCCAACAAGAAGACACCCGCCATTTTGAAAAAGCTGAGGCGCTATGTGGCCCTACATTCCAGCACTTATCGAAAAGTGCAAAAGGTTGCAACGTCGTTATTGTGGCCTCTATTTTCGAAAAACGGGCAGAAGGCATTTACCACAACACTGCCTTAGTAATTGAAAAAGACGGAAGCCTAGCCGGTTTTTATCGGAAAATGCATATTCCTGACGACCCTGGTTTTTACGAGAAATTTTATTTCACTCCGGGAGATCACACCACCCCCGCTTTTAGCCCGATCAGTACAAGTCTGGGAAAATTGGGCGTGCTCATTTGCTGGGATCAGTGGTACCCCGAAGCAGCACGCTTAATGGCGCTGGCCGGTGCAGAAATACTTATTTATCCCACGGCTATTGGCTGGGATCCGGCAGACGAAAAAGATGAGCAGCTACGCCAGCTAAACGCGTGGCGGCAGGTACAGATTGGCCACGCTATCGCCAACCATCTTCCCATTATTAGCTGCAATCGAACCGGTTTCGAGGCAGACCCAGGTAATCCAGAGTCAGGCATTCAGTTTTGGGGAAGCAGTTTTATTTGCGGCCCTCAGGGAGAAATCTTACTACAAGCCAATGATCAAGATATGGCGAGCCAATGCTGCAAAATTTCGTTACGGCGCAGCACAGAGTTAAGAAAGATATGGCCCTTCTTCCGAGATCGTCGCATTGATGCCTATAATGACCTGACACGACGCTACATCGACAACTAGGAAAATTTTATGTTAGTAATTCTTCATCCAGACATGGACGTTAATAGTTCCGCATATAAAGACACCCTCTCTTACTTGAATAGCCTTCCCGGTATCGAATACCGCTTGCATACAGTAAACGGTGCGCAACAAGTTCTGATCGAGATCTACCTGATTGGAGAAATAGAAAAACTCTCGCAAGAAGATATCGAATCACTACCCGCTGTCGAACGTGTCATCCGCATTTCGGAAGAATATCGTATTCTCGGCCGCCATAAGGATGAAAAACGCAACACCAGCTTCAGCTATAACGGCGTGGAATTCGGCCAGCACAACCTCCATATTTTTGCCGGATTATGCGCGGTAGATAACGAAAAACACGTCAATATCATGCTAACAGCCCTGCAAAAAGAAGGCTTACAATGCACTCGTATGGGCGCTTACAAACCACGCACCAACCCCTACTCCTTTCAAGGCCACGGCAAAGGCTGCCTGCCTTATGTATTCGAAAGCGCCGGCAAACATGGTATCAAAGTGATCGCCATGGAAATCACCCACGAATCCCATATAGAGGAAATTGATTCCTGCCTTGAAGCCTGTGGCCGCCCCACTGGCGTCATGCTACAAATTGGCACCCGCAACACCCAGAATTTTGAGTTACTCAAAGCTATCGGTCGCCAAAGCACTTACCCCGTACTGCTGAAACGCGGCTTTGGCATCACCCTAAACGAATCACTGAATGCAGCCGAATACCTCGCCAGCGAAGGCAATAGCAATGTTATCTTCTGCTTACGTGGTATGAAAACATCCTTCGCAGCGCCGCACCGCAACATGGTGGACTTCACCCACGTGCCGGTAGTGCATCGTTTAACGCGCATGCCCGTTTGCATCGACCCCTCCCACTCCGTTGGCTCACGGGAACAATCTCCTGACGGCATTATGGATGTCTTTAATGCCACCGCCCAAGGTGTAATCGCCGGTGCCAATATGATCTTGGTCGACTTTCACCCTTCACCCGAAAAAGCACTGGTGGATGGCCCGCAAGCCTTGCACATGGATGAGTTACCGCTATTTATAGAAGACGTGCGCATCGCCAGGCAAGCCTACGAACAACGCGTAAAACTTTTCAAGACTGTTCAAAGCACGTAAGCCTGGGTTTCTATTATGTTGATATACGGCCACAGAGGTGCAAAAGGCGAAGCTCCGGAGAATACGCTCAGCGGTTTTCAATTTCTGCGAAACCAGGGAATCCATCGAGTAGAACTGGACGTTCAGCTAGACAAAAATGGCGAGGCCGTTGTTATCCATGATGACAAAGTTAACCGCACCACCAATGCCAGAGGCGCCGTCAGCAGTTACGATGCCTCTGGGCTCGCGCAACTAGATGCTCGCGGCATATGGAAAAAAAAGTTTTTGGGAAAAGATGGCATTCCCTCTTTAAGGGCCGTATTAGATGCTTGGCCAGAACTGAAGTCTATACAAATTGAAGTAAAGGAAATGCCGCTCAACCAAGCAGCCATAGCAGCGCACCGCATTGTAGAAATCTGCAAACACTTTCAGCTGCACGAGCGAGCTATCATCACCTCGAAACACATCCCCTTCCTGCAGCACCTTCGAGACAGCCACTGCGAACAACCTATAGGTATGGTTGCTTTAAAAATAAACAAGGGGCTGGTACAACAAGCCGTAGAGCTCGGCTGCTCTTATTTGTGCTTAAAGTGGAAGTTTTGTAACCCAATGATTTTGGAGGAGGCTCATGCTGCTGGGCTGCATGTATCACTATGGACGATAAACGACCCTGCGCATTTGGAGAAATTCCACGCATGGGGAGTAGATAGCATAATCACAGACTACCCAAGCAAATTTATGCCTGTGTATACACCAAAGGGGCAAGGATAAATAAAATTTGGAGCGGGAAACGAGATTCGAACTCGCGACCCCGACCTTGGCAAGGTCGTGCTCTACCAACTGAGCTATTCCCGCATATTGTGTTTAAGTCAGGTCGATAGAAAACTATCTGACGCACCTTAATATGGTTACTGCTTAACTGAGAAATATCCCAGCTTAAGC
>JAESUE010000330.1 GCA_016763235.1 Pseudomonadales bacterium | reverse complement strand
TTTTTAACGCTGTTATGCACGAATTTTAGCGTGAGCTGAGGTGCTCCCTCGCGCCACCCTATATTCTGCCTCGACCCAACAGGAAGACCCATGATTAAGGCCAGTGATCTAAAAAAAAGCCACGTTGTCAATATCGACAACCACCTCGTTATTGTCCGCCATATTGATGTAAAAAGCCCTTCATCTCGCGGTGCTGCAACACTATACAAAGTCCGCTTCAGCAACGTAAAAACCGGCCAGAAAGTCGAGAAAACCCTAAAAGGTGATGACACCCTGCAGGATGTTGATTTACAGCGCCGGTCTGTACAATATCTTTACCAAGAGGACGGTAACTACATCTTTATGGATAACGAAGATTACAACCAGTACCCTCTCAGTGAAGGCCAGCTCGAAAACCAGAGCAAATGGCTTGTCGATAACCTAGAAGGGGTTCAAGCGTTGATTGTTGATGAGAAGGCCATTGCAATAGAACTGCCCCCCTCTGTCGACCTTGAGGTTGTAGAAACGGCCCCCGCCATAAAAGGTGCCAGCGCATCTAGCCGAACAAAAACAGCAAAACTTTCCAGCGGCGTAGAGGTTCAGGTGCCTGAATACCTCGCTAGTGGCGAAATCATCAAGATCAATACAAGCACGGGCAAATATATGTCACGGGCATAATATTTCACCATGGATGTAAAAAACACCTGCTTACCTCGCCCCGACCTAGAAACATCAGATTGCGCTCGAATTAAAGAAGCTCATTTTTTAATGCCATTATGCGCGAGTTTGGGCGTGAGCTGAATAGTGACGATATTTTTACATCTTCACGACTATTTTTGAGTAAGAAGATAAGCCAATATATCAACCACCTCTTCCGTGCTACGACAACTTGCAAGCCCAGCACCATTAACTTCTTTTAAAGGATGAATGAGGCTCTCATCGTGCAAAGTAATCAAAGGCGTACCCAATGCCGCCGTATAACCAGCATCAAATGCCGCGTTCCACTGCTTATATTTCTCGCCAAAGCGCACAACCACTAAATCTGCTTCCTCAATACACTTCCTGATACGAATTGAATTAATTTTAGCGGCCTTATGGTCGCGCCAAAAAGGGCGCTCCTCTTTACCAAGAATAGCCTCCCCCACCTCATCACTTGCAGCATGATCCAGAACCGGTGCAGTAAAGGTCACCGCCAAGCCTTTCTCGGCACAAGCACTGATGATTTCTTCACGCCAATTACTATGGATCTCCCCAGATAAATAAACTTGCCAAGTCATCGCGCCATCCTCAAAGTTAATATATATTCAAAAGGCAATGATACGGCAGCAGCGCTAAAATGAAAGGCATACACTCATAGAAGGTTTAGACGGCTTATGACTAAGGACACCCCCCTTTGGACGCCAAGCTTGCAGGATGTCCAAGCAGCGAACATAACGCACTTCCAAGCCTATCTCACAGAAAAAAAGCTCATCAGCGCTCCTTTTTCCACATACAAAGAGCTACATCACTGGTCAATTACAAACCGCCGTGTTTTCTGGAAAAGTTTATTCGACTACTTTCAGATTTGTTACGAGGGAAGCACCGAACCCGCTGAACTTGTACAAACAGAAATGATAAACACCCGCTGGTTTCCAAATGTTCGTCTTAATTTTGCCGAAAACCTATTACGCAGAGATGATAACAAGCCAGCCGTGGTGAGTATTCTGGAAAATGGACAGCGCAAAGAGCTGAGCTTTCAAGAACTAAAGGAAAAAGTACGCCAACTTCAACACAGCCTACTAGAGATGGGGGTACAAGAAGGCGATCGTATCGTAGCATTTATGCCCAATATTCCCGAGACCCTAATCGCAATGCTTGCTACCGTAAGCCTCGGAGCAATATGGTCCTCCTGTTCGCCCGACTTTGGCATTAATGGTGTCATAGACCGCTTTGGCCAAATAAAACCAAAAGTATTATTTTGTTGCGATGGTTATTATTACAATGGGAAAACTATCCAGTGTTTTGACAAGCTAAAACAAATTTCGGCTCAACTCCCCGAGTTAGAACAAATAGTCATCACCCCACTGATTGGTGAAACAAACTGCGCTCAACAACTGAACCAGCATACTCCCAGTCCATATTTCGAAGAGTTTCTCTCCTCTGACAAAGAGCATACTCTGCAGTTTAAACGCCTTCCCTTCAACCACCCCCCCTATATTATGTACTCATCAGGAACCACCGGCTTACCCAAATGCATTGTGCATGGAGCCGGCGGCACCTTGCTGCAGCACCTGAAAGAACTCTCTCTTCATACCAATGTAAAACGTGACGACACCATTTTTTATTACACCACTTGCGGCTGGATGATGTGGAATTGGCTGGTGAGCAGCCTCGCCTTGGGGGCCAAACTGGTATTATTCGATGGCTCACCTTTTCACCCAAAACCCTCCAGTCTTATCGATTTAATAGATAAAGAGCAGATCAACACCTTTGGCTGTAGCGCAAAGTATATTAGCGCCTTGGAGAAAGCAGACGTAAAGCCGAAACAAAGCCACCAGCTGAAAAGCCTCAGGAACATACTATCCACCGGCTCACCACTTAACCCTGCAAACTTTCAATATATTTACCGCGAATTTAAACAAGAACTCTGCCTTTCATCCATCTCAGGGGGAACGGATATTATTTCCTGCTTCGTCCTTGGAAACCCCGTACTTCCCGTTTACTCGGGAGAAATTCAGTGCGCAGGCTTAGCGATGGATGTAAATATATTTAACGAACAAGGCAAGCCAATTATCGGAGAAAAGGGGGAGCTTGTTTGCACGCAAGCTTTCCCCTCCATGCCTATCTACTTTTGGGATGACCCTGATAATAAACGCTACCACGCGAGTTACTTTCATCACTTTAGTAACATTTGGACCCATGGTGACTATGGAGAAGAAACGCCCCATGGAGGGTTTATTATTTCAGGACGTTCCGACACCGTTCTTAACCCCGGAGGCATTCGAATTGGCACTGCAGAAATTTACCGAATAGTTGAAAGCATACCAAAAATATTGGACAGCGTGGTGGTGGGGCAATCTTGGAAAGGCGATGTAAGAGTTGTTCTGTTTGTTCAGCTAAAGACTGGGCTGAACCTTGATGAAATACTTCAAAAAGAAATTAAACAAACAATAAGAAAGGAATTAAGCCCTAGACACACACCAGAAAAAATACTGCAGGTCACCGACATTCCAAAAACATTAAGCGGAAAGACTGTCGAGCTTGCAGTTAGCCACAGTATTCATGGCAGATGCGTAGAAAACCTGGATGCTTTAGCTAACCCCGAGGCGCTGAAAGAATATAAAAACCGGCAAGAGCTGAAAGACTAGGCAAAAGAAATAAATGAAGATGAATTCGCAACTATTCAGATTGCGTTTAAATTTAAGCGGAACAAGGCGAAAAATGTAAATTTATAGACATAAATGATTATTTTTAACG
>JAESUE010000028.1 GCA_016763235.1 Pseudomonadales bacterium | reverse complement strand
TTCCCTAAAAAACAACAAGGGCTTGCTCTTGGGCTCAATGCTGGCCTTGGTAATTTTGGCGTGACCACAATGCAAATTCTGGTTCCACTTGCGATGACAATGGGAATATTTGGCGGTGAAGCCATGATCCTGGAAAACACCTCTGGCACCTTGATCGGAAAAATCCCCGCTGGAGCAGAAACTTGGATTCATAATGCTGGCTATATATGGTTACTATTTCTAGTGCCCTTGGCATTCGCCACGTGGTTCGGCATGAGTAATATCCGAACACCAGAAGTTTCTCCGGATATCAGTTCACCCCTGAAAAGCTTTGGAATCATTAGCGGTATGTTATTGATCGCATTTATTTGCGCTATTTTTGGGCTCTGGTTATTGCGGCCTGAGTCGGCCAATGGTTCTGGCTTCGGCGTTCCAAAAGAAATAGTACTACTTATCGTTATTACCTCAACTGTCTTATTGCTCAGACAAATACCAGGCAAAATTGGCGCTAACCTTGGTCACCAATATAAAATTTTTGGCAATAAACACACATGGGTGATGAGCATTATTTACACGATGACCTTTGGCTCCTTTATCGGCTTCTCTGCGGCGTTTGCTCTTTGCATAAAAATTGTTTTCGGCTACAGCCACCTCGTCGGTGAAGGCGGAATTCTCACCCATGACACTATCAACCCCAATGGCCCCTCAGCCCTGATGTATGCATGGATGGGCCCCTTTATCGGCGCATTAATTCGCCCTGTTGGCGGCTGGATTGCAGATAAAATCGGTGGCGCACTCGTCACCCAGGTCGTGTCGATAGTCATGGTAATAAGCGCCCTTGGTGTTGCCCACTATTTGAAAGCCGCTTATTCATCACCCACCCCGGAAGAGTTTTTCATTCCGTTCTTTCTTCTTTTTCTAGGGCTTTTTGCTGCCACGGGAATTGGAAACGGTTCAACTTTCCGCACCATCGCAATGGTGTTTCCAAAGGAACAAGCTGGCCCCGTACTTGGTTGGACGTCTGCTGTGGCGGCCTATGGCGCATTCTACATACCAAAAGTATTTGGCGAGCAGATTAAGCTCACAACACCAGAGGTTGCTCTTTATGGCTTCGCTATCTTTTACACGGTATGCATTTTTATTAATTGGTACTTTTACCTAAGGAAAAGCGGCGAGTTCTACAACCCGTAATGAGTGGCATCAATTGCCACTAAATTCAGCTCACACAAAAACCCGAGCATGGTGGCGTTAAAATATAAACTCATAGCTTTCGCCTTGTTCTGCTTAAATTTCAGCAGAACAAGGGTCTGCTGAATAGTGACAATAATCAAAATGGCAACTCTAAAAATGTACTCTTTTTAGGGTTGCCCAAAACCAGATAATGCGACAGTACTAGACGATAGGGTTAACCTCATGAGTCATTTATTAGATCGGCTACAATTTTTCAAGAAAAAACAATCAGAGTTTTCAAATGGTCACGGCGAAGTCAGTAACGAAAGCCGGACATGGGAAGATGGTTATCGTCAGCGCTGGCAGCACGATAAAGTTGTACGCTCCACCCATGGCGTAAATTGCACCGGCTCATGCAGTTGGAAAATTTATGTAAAAAATGGCTTGATAACATGGGAAACACAACAAACTGATTACCCCAGAACTCGCCCCGACTTACCTAACCATGAACCCCGTGGATGCCCCCGTGGAGCAAGTTACTCTTGGTATATTTATAGTGCTAATCGCCTAAAATACCCCAAGGTACGAAAACCCTTGTTACGGTTATGGAGAGATTTACGTAAAACCTTGGAACCCGTTGATGCCTGGGAAGCCATTGTTGAAGACCCAAAGCGTGCACAGTCTTATAAAACGAAACGTGGCATGGGTGGCTTTATTCGCTCCACATGGGATGAAGTGAATGAAGTCATTGCTGCTTCCAATGTGTATACGGCAAAAAAATACGGGCCAGATCGAATCATTGGATTTTCACCGATTCCAGCCATGTCGATGGTGTCTTATGCAGCAGGCTCACGCTACCTGTCCTTAATTGGTGGGGTATGTCTGAGTTTCTACGACTGGTATTGTGATTTACCGCCCGCCTCCCCTCAAACATGGGGAGAGCAAACCGATGTTCCAGAATCTGCTGACTGGTACAACTCCAACTACATTATTGCCTGGGGATCAAACGTTCCACAAACACGCACACCCGATGCACACTTCTTCACGGAAGTAAGATACAAAGGTGCAAAAACAGTTTCCATCACGCCGGATTATTCCGAAGTCGCCAAACTCACCGATCTTTGGCTAAATCCAAAACAAGGCACCGATGCCGCATTGGGCATGGCCTTTGGTCATGTCATCTTAAAAGAATTTCACTTGGACAAACCCAGTGATTATTTTCTGACTTACGTGCGCAAATATACTGACTCCCCCATGCTGGTGCTTCTAGAGGAAACCGACAAGGGGTATAAATCCACTCGCTTTTTACGCGCCTCTGATCTTGTCGATCAACTTGGCCAAGAAAATAATCCCGAATGGAAAACTATCGCCATCGACGATGACGGCAGTTTGGTTTCACCGACCGGTTCCATCGGTTATCGCTGGGGCCAGGATGGAAAGTGGAATATTAAAGAAAAAGAAGGTAGCTCTGGAAAAGAAACACGGCTTAAATTAAGCCTTATCGATGATAAGGACTCCGTCGTCCCCGTTGGTTTTCCTTATTTCGGCGCAATCGAACACGAACACTTTACCCATGTCGAAGGCGACGACGTGCAGTATCGACGCGTCCCCTCCCACTCGGTTACATTAGCCGATGGAACGCAAGCCAAAGTTGCCACCGTGTATGACTTAATGATGGCAAACTACTCCCTCGACAGGGGTCTTGGCGGCGACAACGTTGCAACTGATTACAATGATGGCAACATACCTTGCACACCGGCATGGCAAGAAAAAATTACCGGCGTTAGTCGCGAAAAAGTCATTCAAGTTGCCAGAGAATTTGCTGACACGGCTGATAAAACGCATGGCAAATCCATGATTATTGTCGGTGCAGCCATGAACCACTGGTACCACATGGACATGAACTACCGCAGTCTCATCAACATGCTAATGATGTGCGGCTGCGTTGGACAATCCGGTGGCGGTTGGACTCGTTATGTTGGTCAGGAAAAACTACGCCCACAAACCGGCTGGTTACCTTTGGCATTTGGCTTAGACTGGAGCAAACCACCTAGGCAAATGAATGGCACATCCTTTTTCTATAACCACAGCTCTCAGTGGCGACATGAAAAAATGAGCGTCCATGAAATACTTAGCCCGCTGGCGGATAAGAAAGGGTTTCCTGAGCACATGATTGATTACAATGTGCGCGCCGAACGCATGGGTTGGCTGCCATCCGCACCCCAGCTTGGGCGAAATCCTTTAGAGATCGCCAGAGAAGCTGAACAAAAAAATACCGATATAAAAGAATACGTCGTTGATCAGCTCAAAAATGGCCAACTGAGCTTTGCTTGCGACGCCCCAGACAGCCCAGAGAACTTCCCTCGCAACCTATTTATCTGGCGTTCCAACTTACTTGGCTCATCCGGCAAAGGCCATGAGTACATGCTGAAGTATCTGTTGGGCACCAAAAATGGCGTTCAATGCGAAGATCTTGGCAAAGAAGGCGGACCAAAACCCACAGAAGTCGAATGGGCCGAAGACGGTGCCGAAGGTAAGCTTGATTTAGTGGTAACGCTAGACTTTAGAATGTCTTCCACCTGCATGTATTCCGACATCGTTTTACCCACCGCAACGTGGTACGAAAAAGACGATATGAACACCTCCGACATGCACCCGTTCATCCACCCCTTATCAAAAGCGGTCGACCCAGCATGGGAGGCCAGAAGCGACTGGGATATCTATAAAGGCATTGCCAAAAAATTCTCCGAGCTTACCAAAGGCCATCTTGGCGTAGAAAAAGATGTGGTCACCGTTCCCATGCTCCACGATACCCCTGGAGAATTAGCACAACCCTTTGAAGTATTGGATTGGAAAAAGGGCGAATGCGATCCGATACCCGGTAAAACCATGCCCAACATCATGGTCGTCGAAAGAGATTACCCCAACACCTATAAAAAATTCACCCCACTTGGGCCCTTGTTAGCAAAAACGGGCAATGGAGGCAAAGGGATTTCTTGGAATACGGAAGAAGAAGTTGAATTCTTAGGGCAACTCAACCACAAAGTAACTGAACCGGGTGTAAGTCAGGGGCAGCCAAAAATCGAAACGGCGATTGATGCCGCCGAAGTTATTTTGTCTTTAGCGCCAGAAACTAACGGCCACGTTGCTGTAAAGGCGTGGAAGGCTTTGGAAAAACTAACCGGCCTGAATCACCAACATTTAGCACTTGGTAAGGAACACGAAAGCATTCGGTTCCGTGATCTACAGGCGCAACCTCGCAAAATTATTTCTTCCCCCACCTGGTCAGGTTTAGAAGACGAGCATGTGAGTTACAGCGCTGGCTATACCAACGTTCACGAATACATACCATGGCGAACCATTACCGGACGCCAACAATTTTATCAAGATCATGTGTGGATGCAGGCCTTTGGTGAACAGTTCGTTTCCTATCGCCCACCGATAGACACGCGAACCGTTAACTCAATGAAAAACAGAAAGCCAAATGGCAATACAGAGATCATATTAAACTGGATCACACCGCACCAGAAATGGGGTATCCACAGCACCTATAGCGATAACTTACACATGCTCACCCTCTCCCGAGGAGGCCCCATCACCTGGCTCAGTGAAGTCGATGCAAAAGCAGCAGGTATTGAGGACAATGACTGGATAGAAATTTTCAACGTCAACGGTGCTATCGCATGCCGCGCAGTGGTCAGCCAAAGAGTTAACCAGGGAATGGCAATGATGTACCACGCACAAGAACGCATCGTGAATGTACCGGGCTCCGAAATTACCGGCACACGTGGCGGGCACCATAACTCAGTCACACGTACGGTTATGAAGCCTACCCACATGATCGGTGGATATGCCCAGCAATCTTGGGGCTTCAACTATTACGGCACCGTGGGATGTAACCGCGATGAATTTGTGGTGGTTCGTAAAATGGATAAAGTCGATTGGTTGGATGGCCCCGATGGCGATGTATTACCTCAACCTTTAACCACAGACGTATAGGAGTCAACTGACATGAAAATAAGATCCCAAGTTGGCATGGTCTTGAACCTCGACAAATGTATTGGCTGCCATACCTGCTCAATTACCTGTAAAAATATTTGGACATCCCGCGAAGGCATGGAATACGCCTGGTTTAACAACGTCGAAACCAAACCCGGCATTGGTTATCCCAAAGAATGGGAAAATCAGGACAAATGGAATGGTGGTTGGAAAAGGAATAGCAACGGTTCGATCAAACCTAAAATTGGTGGAAAATTTCGCATATTGGCCAATATCTTTGCGAACCCTGACTTGCCTGAAATAGACGATTATTACGAACCGTTTGATTTTGACTATCAACACCTGCACACAGCGCCCCTGGGTGACCACCAGCCAACAGCGCGCCCGCGTTCCCTTATCACTGGAAAGCGCATGGAAAAAATAAACTGGGGGCCTAACTGGGAAGACATTTTAGGCACTGAGTTTGTGAAACGTTCCAAAGATAAAAACTTCGACAACATTCAAAAGGATATTTACGGGCAATTTGAAAATACATTCATG